>CALGBT010000327.1 GCA_937884235.1 uncultured Pseudomonadota bacterium | reverse complement strand
CGATAATGTCAACTGTAGCCACCGCATCGCGCAGATAGGTGAAGTAGGCATCGGGGCCCTGGGAGAGGGCCACGACAGAGGGATTGATCTCGTAGAATCGGTAGTAGTCTCCCTCTGCCGCGAAGGTCACCAGCGTGCCTACGCCCAGGCCTATCACGCCGACGCGCAGGGGGCGCTTGCGCCCGTTCTCCTCAAGCCATTTGGGGAATTCCGTCAGGGCCAGGGCAATCCCGCTTTGGGGGCCGTAATACGAAACTGGCTCATGGCGGCGCTCGGGGGCAATGTACTGGAAGCCGTGGACGATGGCACCATGGGAGAGCTTGTACGCCTTGCCGTCCTCGGTCCACCAGCCCATATTGCGCACTCGCAACACGCCGTAGAAACTCCGCTCACAATAAAGCGCTTCATCGTTGGCATAGCGCGTCTGCCAGTAGAGGACCCCGGCGAGCAGGGCGAGCATGCCCACCAGACCCTTCTTCAGCGCCGCGATACCGGGCTGATTGATCCATGACGAGTCGGTTCGCCAGATCACTACGAGGAAGAGTGCCCAGGCCACCCAGAGGGAGATGTGCAACTCCCAGAACCCGACAAAGAGGAGCGGTGCCACGAGGCTGACGAAGGCGCCCCCCAGGGCCCCTCCGGCGGACATCATGAGGTAGAAGGAGGTCAGGTAATGAGGATGCGGCCGCAGACGAACCATCTCGCCGTGACAGACCATGCAGAGGCTGAAAAGCAATCCACAGAAGACGGCCACCTGCCCCGTGATGGGGAGCGTGAAGGTGTCGAAGAGAGCCAGGCAGGATACGGTGGTAGCCACCAGAAAGGTGATCCCCCAGAACCTGCGGGAGTACCAGCGGTCCCCGGCGAAGACGATGATGAATGAGAGCAGGTAGAGGGTGAGGGGAGCAATCCAGAGGAAGGGGATCACCGCTACTTCCTGACAAATCTGGTTGGTCGCAGCCAGCAGCATGGCCGAGGCCGCACTGGCAAAGCCCAGCCAGAGGAGGCGATCAAGCCAGCCAGGGGGAGGCACGGGGTCTTCCAAAGCCTGCTGTGCGGGCTCCTTCGAGGTCGCCGTGCCATGGCGAACCAGACGGATCGCGATCCAAACCATGCTAGTCGCAAAGAGCACGTACAGGACTGCCCACAGCTGGGCCTGATACTGGAGCTTCAGCAGCGGCTCAATGGCAAAGGGGTAACTGACGAGCGCCAGGAGAGAACCGATATTGGAGAGCGTGTAGAGGCGATATGGTGACTTCGTGGGCTCAACCTTGTTGAACCAGGACTGAACCAGCGGACCGGTGGAGGAGAGGACAAAATAGGGCACCCCCACCGACCCGATCAGCAGCCAGAGCAACCGCCAGGTGGGGTCATTGGAGTCCTGGGGCTTGAAGGCTTCCGCCGGCAGTACCGGTGCTCCCCAGGCAAGCCACTGGTAGCCCAGGATCCCCAGGGCACCAATCAGCACCGCACTGTGCACCAGCGCCTGTGTCCGTCGAGTGAGGCGGGTGGCCACGATGTGAGCATAGAGGTAGCCTCCCAGCAGCAGCGTCTGGAAGAAGAGCATACAGGTGGACCAGACCGACGGAGTTCCCCCGAACCACGGCAGGATGTACTTGCCGAGAAATGGCTGCACCTGGAAGATCAGAAATGCCCCCAGGAAGATGGCAACTGCGAAACTCATGGAGAACCCTCACCTGTTGCTGCCATCAGAAGGGCGACTTCCCCCTTGGACAGTTCCCGCCATTCGCCCAGTGCAAGCCCGTCAAGGGTCAGCCCGCAGAAAGCAACGCGAGCCAGGCGAACGACCTCTACACCCTGGCACTCAAAGAGTCTCCTGACCTCTCGGTTGCGACCCTCGGTAAGGACGACCTCCACCAGAGTATTCGTACTCAGTTCATGTGTGACATTCGCCCGCAATGCTCTGAGCTGCTCGCCGCGATCCTCGATGCCCGCTTCCGCTCGCCGCAATACTGCCGGGTCGAGGGCCCCACGGACCTTGACCTCGTAGGTCTTCTCTACTTTGAACTCCGGACGCGTCAGACGGTAACCGAGCTGGCCATCGTTGGTGAGCAGCAAGGCCCCCGTGGTGGTCAGATCCAAACGCCCCACATATTGGAGATGCTGGAGGTCTTGCGGCAAGAGGTCGAAAACCGTCGGTCTGCCCTCGGGGTCCCGCCGAGTAGTTACGCAGCCCGTGGGCTTGTGAAAGAGGACATAACGCAGGGTACCCGGGGAAATTTCGATGCCGTCCACCTCAACCCGATCGACTCCCGGAACGATGGGGGTCCCGGGATGGTCCACCTTGACTCCGTTGACCTGAACCCGCCCCGCGGCCACAATCCGCTCCCCCTCTCGGCGAGAGCAGACGCCGCAACGAGCCATGTACTTCTGCAGGCGCTCAGTCACCGCTTCGCTGATGGTCCCTCCTGGGGTGGCCAGTGCACACCCCGGTCATAGGGCGATCCTGCGTCGAAACTGCGAACATGGCAATTTTCCTAGTGGAGACCCACGACGGTGAGCGTAATGTTCAACAGCCACCCGAAGACGGGCCCAATGACCATGGAGAGGACCCCGGTCTGCAGCAATGCGATCAGAATGATAAAAGCCACGAAAGTGTTGCGCTCAAGATAATCCAGATGCTGAGCCAGATTCCGCGGCAGGATTCCCGCCAGAACTTTGGAGCCGTCCAGGGGGGGGAGAGGGAGCAGGTTGAAGATGGCCAGGATATAGTTGATCTGCAGCAGGCGCAGCAACAACGTGAAGATTGGGCCGTCAGAGATGCCCATGCTCACCGAAACTTTGAGGAGCAGCGCGGACATGAAACCGAAGATGATATTAGATGCAGGTCCCGCCGCCGCGGTAATCATCATCCCCGTGGTCATGGTCACCCGCTTGCCGTTGAGGTGGCGGGTGAAGCGAACGGGGTTGACTGGAACCGGCTTGGCCCAGCCGAAAAAGAAAGAACTATTGGAAACCACGAAGAGAATGGGCAGCAACAACGTGCCGAAAATATCGATGTGCGGAAGAGGATTGAGGGTCATCCGGCCCTGTCGGGACGCCGTATCATCCCCCAGCCACCAGGCTGACAGAGCGTGGGCGTACTCGTGAACCGAGAGGCACAAAAGCATCGGTACAAGCACCAGAATGATCTTCTGGATGAACTCCATATCCATGGTCGAAGCACTCCCCGGCCGGCCCGTCATGAGCCGCCGCCCGAAATCTACTGCACAGGGCCGCCAATTGCAAGCAAGGGGGTTTGGCATTTCTTACTCGCTGCGGCTATCATGTGGCTCACGTGGTGCAAGTGGACACCTGAGAGGTGCGGCATGATCCGATGGATTTCAATTGCGGTTATACTAGGTCTTCTGGCGGTACCGGTGGCGTGCGGCAGCAAGTCTGCCAAAGGTGATGGCGATGACATCACCTTTGGCCAGGACAGGCATGGAGGCCATGACGGGGGGACCGCAGCAGACGGCGGGCAACTGGACTTCGAGAGGGGGAATGACCTCTTTCTTTTCGATGGCGCGCCCCTCGATGCCGACCCGCTTTGCACCCAACTTCCATACGGGTTCGGTTGCCCCTGTCAGGGCAATGTGGACTGCCTCTCGGCGTTCTGTGTCGAGGGCACCTTCGGCGGCGTCTGCACTCAGGCCTGCCTTGAGGATTGCCCCGACGGATGGAAGTGCAAGGGAGTACCAAACTTCGGTGCGGATCTGGTCTTCATCTGTGTTCCCGAAACCAAGAAACAATGCGTTCCTTGTCAGATGGATGAGCAATGCGGCGGTGGACGATGTATAGACATCGGCGGGACCGATTTCTGCGCCATGTTCTGCGACGAAGACTCCGCCTGCCTGCCCGGATTCACTTGCGACCAGTTGGACGGGACCGGGCTCTGTCTGCCCGATAGCGGCTCCTGCGATTGTCTCCCGGGTAACGAAGGTTCAGTGAAATCCTGCTTGGAGGAGAACGAGTTCGGTACCTGCTATGGCTATGCCGAATGTGACCCTGCGCTGGGTTGGACTGCGTGCACCGCCTTGAACCCCATGGCGGAAAGCTGCGACGGCAAGGACAATGACTGTGACGGACAGATCGACGAGAAGCTTGCCGATGAGCCATGTGAGACAGCCAATGAATTCGGGGCCTGCGCCGGGATGGCCGTCTGCCTGGGCCCCTTGGGCTATGTCTGCCAGGCACCGGTCCCCGCACCCGAAGCCTGTGACTACACGGACAACGATTGCGACGGTGAAATCGATGAGAGCTTCCTCGACGAAGCCGGCAAGTATGTGAAGTTTGAACACTGCGGAACGTGCGCGGTGAGCTGTGCATTGGGATTCCCAAACGCCGCGGCCAAGTGTGACACAGCCAAAGCGGTCCCCAACTGCGTGGTCGATATCTGCGATGCCGGCTTCTTCAAACTCAATGACTACCAGTGCATTCCCAACACGGCCAGTCTCTGCGAGCCGTGCACAACAGACGACAATTGCCTCTTTGAGGGGGCCAAATGCGTAGCCCTGTCGGACGGTCAGTTCTGCGCCAAAGCTTGCGGCGAGGGCGACGAGTGCCCGGCTGGCTATTCGTGTGTGCCCTACGAGGGGACCCAGCAATGCATGCCCGATACCAATTCGTGCACTTGCACGGGCGAGAACCTGGACCTCAGCAAGTCTTGTTCCGTCTCCTGGCCAGTCCAGCCTCAACCTGGGGAGCCCAGTATCACCTGCTACGGACTCCAGTTCTGCGGTGGGGATGGCTGGACTGAGTGCGACCTCCCCGACGAGCTCTGCGATGCCGCCGACAACGACTGCAATGGCATCTCGGATGACCCCTTCGTCGATGGCCAGGGCCGCTATGTCACGGACCAGAACTGCGGTCAATGTGGCAACAACTGTACCGCCCTGACCTTGCCCAATGCCGCCGGTGTTTGTGATACGGACAAGGCCATCCCCGATTGCAAGATGGACTGCAATGACAACTATTTTGACGTCAATAACAACCCCAGCGACGGTTGCGAGTGTCTCTACCAGAATGGTGCGGATCTGCCCGACGGCATCGACCAGAATTGCGACGGTGTGGACGGTGAGGTGGGCAATGCAGTCTTTGTGGCCAAGAACGGAAATGACGGAGACGGCGGCACCATCGATGCTCCAATGCTGACTATCAATGCCGCGGTGGACAAGGCTCTGGCTACCAACCGACGCGATGTCTACGTGGCTACCGGCGTTTACGCTCAGTCGGTGGTGCTCAAGGATGGTGTTGGGCTCTACGGAGGCTTCAGCTCAGACTTCAAGGTTCGCCACGTGCTGCTTTATGAAACCGTGATCATGGGAAAATCCCCCACGCTACTCCAGCCCGGTGCGGTGACGGCTTCTGGCATCAAGAATGCGGGGGCGGTGCTCGATGGTTTCACCATCTTCGGTTACGACGTGGATGAGTCGGGCAAGAGCAGTTATGCCCTCTATGTCCGGGATTGCGATGATGCTCTCGTTATCCGTGACTGCCACGTATTCAGCGGTGATGGCGCCAACGGAACGCCGGGAGTAGGAGGCCAGGATGGCCAGAGTGGCGTGGATGGCAATGGCGGGGCCAAAGCCTATCTCTATGCCAATTCCAGTTGCACTGGCGGCCAGAAATCATCTGGCGGCAGCGGCGGCTCCAAGAGCTGCGGCGGTACCAGCCTGGCCGGCGGCAACGGCGGTGGCAGTTTCTGCCCGGCCTCGGGTAGCGCTCCCAATAGCGGCGAGAAGGGTACCAACGGTGCCGGGCCCGGCGGCAGTGCCGGCAGTGGCGGCAATGCTGGCTACGATGCCATTTTCCAAAGCAGCTGCAACACCTGTTCAGTGCCCACCGAGACCAATCCCATGGATGGGTTTGACGGGGCCCACGGGAAGGATGGCGGCCATGGCAGTGCCGGTCAGGGATGCTCACTGACGGGGGGCTCGGTAGTTGGCGGTCTCTGGCATCCCAATACCGGGGCTTCCGGGGCAACCGGCATTCATGGCGGCGGCGGTGGTGGT
>CALGBT010000326.1 GCA_937884235.1 uncultured Pseudomonadota bacterium | reverse complement strand
CGGTTTGAGGCGCCCCCGGACCACTACTTGTTGATGATCTCGGGCGGAGTACTGGGTATTTCATTGTCAGACACGCTCTTCTTCAAGAGTTTGAATCTTCTGGGGGCGAGCCGGATGGCCATTGTAGATTGTCTCTACAGTCCATTCATCATCCTCCTTTCCGTGTTCTTCCTTGACGAGACCCTTTCCTGGCTGCAGTTTCTCGGCGTCCTGGCCATTGTCGGGGCCGTCCTGACCCCCCTGTTCGAGGCCCGCGGAGCGCCGGTGGAAGGCCGGCGGGTCGCTTGGGGGACCCTGTGGGGGGCCGTGGCGTTGGCGACCATGGCCGTAAGTCTGGTTGCGGTGAAGCCGGTGCTGAATCAATCGCCGGTCTTATGGTCCGCGTGCATGAGAATGGCTGGCGGTTTGTTGGGATTGGTTGTCTACCTAGCTTGCCATCCCGGTCGCGGGAAGATTCTGAAGACGTTACGTGGCCCGGGCTTGAAGTTCAGTGCCCTGGGTTCAGTAGTGGGTGGATATGTGGCCATGATGCTCTGGCTCGGGGGCATGAAGTATACCCAGGCATCGGTGGCGGCTGCGCTCAACCAGACGACCAACGTGTTCATCTTCATCCTGGCTGCATGGGTCCTGAAAGAGGCGATTACACGCCAACGGGCGGTGGGCATCCTATTGGGCGTTGGCGGGGCTATCCTGGTAACCTTCTGTTGATACAGTAGACGTTGACCGCGCCAGCTAACTGAGGCTATGATTGGCCAATGATTCTTCGGTCCCTACGTTGTCTGGCGGTTCTGCTCAATTGCTTGCTGTGGATTGCGTGCGGCGGTCTAGAGGTCGCCGATGTCACCGCGCCCGGCGACCTTGCCGGTGATTCGGCTCTCCTGGCGGACCAGGGACCGTGTGAAGATGCAGTTTCCGCGCTGCCTCGAGAGGATGGCGGGCAGTTTGATCTTGCCTGCCCCGAGACTCTGACGGTTGCCGATGCTCTGGAACCGCCGCCGGACGTCGAGGTGGCGGTGGACGTAGGGGAGCCTTTCGAAACCATTCCTGAGCCCCCCTCAGACTGTCCTGGAATTGCCGGGGCCGTTGTTTCGGGGCGTCTCTATCGCGACAAAGACGAGACCTCTGTTTCCATCCACTCTCAGGGGTATTACCCGAAATACGATGAACCCATTGGCGACTGGCAGGTCTCGTTGCTGGCCCAGGGCAAGGAACTATCAACTGACAGCTGCAGCGACGGCTACTTTGGTTTTGGCGAGGTGGGCGTCGGGTCTTACGTCCTGGAAGTTGCGGCCCCGGAGGGTGCGGAGTGTACCAGTAGCAACCGCCCAGTCCGCTTCCCGCAGGCAGTAAGAGAGGGTCACGTGACTATTGTGACCATCGGTGACTCGGTGCCGAAGGTGGGGCCATCGCCCCTCTTTCCGGCTCGTCTCGCCAAGTTGGTAGAGGGCGTGGCCACGGTGGACAATCTCAACCTCGCGGTTTCTGGGACCTTGACCAAGCACTGGCAGCCGGGCGGGAATCTCTTCGAGAACGTGCTCGCACCAGCGCTGCCGGATGCGGACGTCGTTGTCATCAGCATCGGTGGCAATGATGTCATGGCCTATATCGGCGGCTCCATGGGCAACACTTACCAGATGCTGCAGAAAGTAGAGGGGCTCGACGAGTACACCACCCAATTGCATGATGCGGTGGCCAATATCATCAATGAAATACACGCCCGGGCGCCGCACGCGGATGTCGTCTTCTGTCTCTATGTGAACTACGCTAAGGCTGCCTATTGGAGCAATCAGGTTGGTCCCTATAAGGATCTCTTTGCGGCTGCAGGCCACAACGCGCTGGTGAAGGCCAGGGGCCTATTGGCCGGCATGGACAGAGTGCTCATCGCAGATATGTTTGGGGCCTTGGGGAGCGGTTCGGTAGACCCCTATCTCATTGATGCTGTGCATCTCAGCGCCAAGGGCCACGCCCTCTACGCAGAGCAGCTGTTCATGGTCCTGGGAGGCCTCGCTATTGACCAGGACCATGAGCCTGTGGAGCGGCTCTACGGCTTTTCATGGTAGTTTAGTGTTGCGCTGGTTGACGACTCGGCCAAGAACTCATATTCTTGTGCTGTTGGTCGGAGGTGTTTTTGAGAGAGTCCAGGCTGTCCATTTTCTGGGGCTTATCAAGTCTAGCTTGTCGGTTCTTCCCGCAATCCTGTGATGAGGTGTAAATGCGCCGAGATCTGATTATCAACTGGTCAGAAGTTCATACTAACGTGAAGCGGGAGTTGGACAGGCCCAAGCCAGATGTCCTCAGTCTTGGGGATTCCGGCAAGGGTTGGAGCTACGTCACCTTCTTCCGGCCGGGCGTTTGTCGTGAAGAGGTTCTCTTCAACGTCAATGAAATGGAGGAGACAGCCAAGCAGAATGGCTATTTTCTCCCGTGGGATGTTCTTACTGAGCACAACAAGATCGTCATTTGTGCGCATTCCTTGGTGGGCAACGGCCCATCGGTAGCGCTGCTGGCCCTGGTCAAGTTGCTGGAAGAGTATGCCAAGCGCTTCAACCACCCTGGCGACTTTCCGCACCATGGCTTTTACGGGAAGTTGGGTGGTATCTACGAGCGCCCCGAGAAGGGCCGGGTGTTGGCCTTGTATGCCACCTCGGATGATGACTTGCTGCAGATACAGGAGTCCCTTGACGAGGTCATCAAGACCCTAAAGGTCAAGTGGGCCTCCTTCAGCCACCACCTCTCAAATGGACTGAGTGACATTCCCCGCTTGCTCGACGGCTTCGATGACCCGGCCTATCGCGAGACGGGGGCCACGCACTTCCGCATTACCGACCCCGCTCGTTTCCAGTCGCTGCTGGCGCAGGCCCGCCGGGACTATGGCCACTACCTCTTCGACCAGCCTTAGTTCGGGCCGGTCACCGAATGGTGGCGGCCTCGCCGAAGAACGGCAGCAGCTTTCCTTCAATCACATTCTCACGCAATCGGGCATGGGCTATGCGCTGGGCTTCGAGTTCCCGAAACCGACGGGAGTTGGCGGACTGCTTTCGCCCCAAGAAGGTATCCATTCGATAGATAGTGGCGGTGAGCCAGTCCACAGTGGGACGGGCCATTTCCTCAAAGCGTGTCAATTCGAGCCCGGCGTCCTTCAGAGCGGCTTCGAAGCTGGCGGAGGTGGCGGGATGGGAGAGGCGGCCGTCCGTGCTCCACGGCACCGGGTAGCGGGGCGGGCCCTGGCTGCCGGCCAGCCAATCGTGCCAGACGATGCGAGCCCCTCGCCCCAGATTGCGGGTGGCAGCACGGTAGAGTGCGCCCTTGTCGGCGACTTGCATGTCCACGTGTTGGAGCATGGCGATGTCGAACTCACCAATTGACTCCAGGCCGGTGATCTCTTCGCAGCGGTGGCCGACACGCTCTGTCTGACCGGTCCAACGGGTAAGTTCTCGCGCGGTTTCGGTCAGCTCCGGGGAACAATCGACGGCCTCGACACGGCAGCCGAAGTCTGCGGCCAGGACTCGCGCCGTGCCCCCCAACCCGGCCCCCAGGTCCAGCACGTGGTCACCCTTCACTGGGGAGACCCAGTCGAGAAAGCGCCTGGTGCCGCTGTTCTGCCCTACGTGAAGCTGGTCAAAAGAGGCCAGCGCAGCGGGGGGGACGGCGCC
>CALGBT010000325.1 GCA_937884235.1 uncultured Pseudomonadota bacterium | reverse complement strand
TTGCCAGTAAAACAAGATTGAGTGAACGCCAGGTACGTAACGTCTTGAAGCAGTTGGATCAGAGAGGACATGTGTCCGTTGCGATCCAGCCTAAGCCCGGCAAGCCACCACCAAAGGGCTGTAGCGGTCCAATAACATGGTACGGCGGAAAGACACCCCTCGCCAAAGAGATCCTGCGGTACTTCCCCGAGCACAAGAAGTACGTGGAAGTCTTCTTTGGTGGGGGAGCCATATTCTTCCGTAAACCTCCATCCCCAGTGGAAGTCATCAACGATATCGACAACAGAGTCTTCAATCTCTACCACGTCCTGAGAGAGCCTACGCTCTTCAAAGAGCTCTCTCGACTCGCCGAAGCAACTCTCAATTGCAGGCAAACCTTCGATTCCTGCAAGGAGGTTCTCAACTGTCCACCAGAGGACTTTGAAAGAGTGGAGGACCGGGCGAGACTTGCCTGGATGTTCCTTGTGCGGTGTCGCCAGGCTAGATCTGGCAGCCCAAGTGGAACCTGGAAGGTCGACCACCACGAATCCCGTCGCGGCATAGCCAAAACGACATCGGCCTGGTTGTCAACCGTCGATGGACTTCCACAGATTCACGAGCGACTACAAAAGGCCCAGATTGAAAAGGGTGACTTTGCTGATGTCATCGAGAGGCACGACCGGCCTGGAACTCTGTTCTACCTGGACCCCCCATATGTCACAAGCACACGGGTGCACACGAACGAATACAAGCACGAGATGACCGACGGTGACCACAAAAGGTTGGTAACCCTCCTTCTCAGCATGAAAGGTATGGCAGTCCTCAGTGGATACGCCGAGAAAACCTCGGGTGGGGAACACGGCCTTTACCAGCCCCTTGACGAAAATGGATGGAGCAGAGTCGAGTTTGACGTGCCTTGCCACTCTGCCAAACCCGACCCTGACACTGGGAAGAAACCTCGCAGGACCGAGATCCTCTGGCTGAACCCTGCTGCGCAACAGGGATTGAAATGCAATGCCTCTATCGGCACAGCTTCGCCGAGCGGGGAACCGCTAGACGCTGCCATCCTTGATTCTGCTGCCAACCAGTAACGATGCCAGGTGAAGTCCCATTCTATGCCGCGGAATGAACCCCATCAGATAGCCATTCAAGCTTCCGCCAAAAGAAAAATTGTTACAATCCGGCCTCTGCGAGTAGTGCAGGTAGAGGTGCAGAATGTCAGACATCAAAATTGAGGTCATGCATGAACTGGGCAAGTGCCGGGTCACGACACGTATCTCAAACGACACCGGAAGGCTCCTGGCTAGTTGCATTCAGCCATTGGCCGATGCCATGGCAACAGCAGATGTTGTCGCAACATTAGTGCTGGCAAAGCAAGACGAAGACCAATCGTGCGGGCTGCCGCTCGCCAAATGCTAGAGGAGGATACCAACATGTCCCGGCGAATAGTGAGAGAGAAATTGCAGCCCTACAGCACCGACCTTGAGTACTTCCAGGATGAGATGGCGTGGGTCGAAGCCCGTTGCCTGCGACTGGCGACCAAATTCAAGCTGGACCAGACGACGGACCAAGACCCCGAGAGCATCGCTCTCTTTTCCGACCATCCCCAACCTTCGCCGAGTTCCCTTAGAGCTAGACTCAAACGGTTGATGAGCAAAGAAAGCCGGGTACGCAGGAAGATCGATGACCGCCTCAAGCATACCCATCAGATTGGCTGCGACGTTGCGCTGGATCGGCTCCAGCGGCTCTACGGTCTCGATAGTTTTGAGCGCAGTCTAGTTCTTCTCAGCATCGCACCGGTTTTCACACGAAAAGCCGCTGACTGGTTCGATGCCCTCGATGCCTCAGGGTTTGGAGGAGAGTTGAATGTAGAAACCGTTTTCAACTTCCTGGAGATTCCCTTCAAGGAAAGGATTGAGCGGCGCAAGACCTTCTCCTCTGCCGCGCCGCTGTTTGCCAACGACATTCTGGAACTTGATGCCGTAGGGAGGTTCGCTAAGCCTTATGACTTGCTGGCGGCAAGCCTCGCCATTACCGGACGGACCTTCGGTTACGTGCTTGGAGACGAAGGGCTTTCTGATGAGTTCCTTGAGTTTTCTTCTCTGCAGGAACCCAAAGCCTCCTTCGACCAGATAGTTCTGCCGCCGGATACATTGCGGCGAATCCTGGCCGTCGTCGACAATCACGAGGCATACCTGAAGCGACGGCAGGAATGGGGGCTTGACGATGTTGTGCGCTACGGTCGAGGTATCTTCACGCTCTTCCATGGTCCCAGCGGAACCGGGAAGACCATGTCTGCCCACGCCATTGCCCACCACCTTGGCAAGAAGCTACTGTGCGTTGATGTTCCCACCTTTCTGCGGAACAACTCTGCGGGAGTCTACTTTCCTCAACTCTTCCGAGAAAGTAGGCTAAGGGATGCGATCCTCTTTTTCGACGAATGCGAGACCATTTTCGCTAGCAGACAAGGTGGCAACACCTTGATGACCATGCTGTTGACGGAGATGGAGAGGTTCGAGGGGATAGCAATCCTGGCAACCAATCTACCGGCTGCCCTGGACGAAGCCCTGGACCGCCGCATCTTGGTCAAAATTCACTTCCCTGAACCTGACATCGAGGCTCGGGCAAAGATATGGGGAAAGCACTTGCCCGCCAGAACTCCTCTGGCCGACGATGTGGACCCGGTTGCACTGGCCAACCGATTCAACCTAACCGGGGGTCTCATCAAGAACGCGGTGCTGGCCGCAGTAGCCCAGACTGTCCAGGAATCCTCCGAGCCCACTCCTCAACTGACCATGAGGCACCTGGAACAGGCCGCCAAGGAGCAAACAGAGCGGCCCATGGACAACGACCTTCCGCTGCTGCATCCCAAAACCCGCCTCACAGATATCATCATTCCGGCAGAGATCAGGGACCAGATTGAGGAACTCATAGCCGCCGCCCGCAACCGCACAACCGTCCTGGCAAGGTGGGGCATAGGAGACCACTTCTCCTACGGCAAAGGCCTCTCAATTCTCCTCTCAGGCCCCCCCGGAACCGGCAAAACACTTTGTGCAGAGGCGATTGCGACCGAGCTTGTCGCACCGCTCCTCTCAGTGCCTCTGCAAACAGTTCTGAGCAAATGGGTTGGAGAGGCGGAGAAGACTCTGGCGCAGACATTCAATATGGCGAAGACGCACAGGGCAGTGCTCTTTTTCGACGAAGCAGACTCACTTCTAAAGGAGCGGGGCAAAGACGGAGCTACACGCCACGACGATGCCCTGGTGAACACGCTTCTCACTCTCATGGAGC
>CALGBT010000324.1 GCA_937884235.1 uncultured Pseudomonadota bacterium | reverse complement strand
GCGATATGTCCGATAACAAAAATGACGGCAAGATCACCGGCGCAAAATGGGCGGCCATATTATCCGCCAGGATGCGCTTGCAATCGAAGCATCCCAGGCCGGCACTGCGACACCCCTCCTCCACTCGCCCGATCTCCTCGGGGGAAGAAAAGTAGGTGTGGAGGGCGTGGATATTGCAGATCTCAGGGGTTCCGGGGTCGCTCCGTCGCAACCTCGCCGGATCCGTGAACGCGGGCCTTAGCTTCTCCCAGATGCCGGCGGGCTCTTCGAGCACGTCGAGGTAATTGTCCAGGGACTTCGACATCTTCGCCTGCCCGTCCAATCCCTTGATACGCTTGCCGTAGCTCACCCTTTCGGCCGGTTCCGGGAAGAGCGGGCTGAAGCGATTGTTCCACTTCCGCGCGATGATCCGCGAGAGTTCAATGTGCTGCACCTGATCTTCGCCCACGGGAACCACTTCCCCCTTGTAGAGCAGGATGTCCGCAGCCTGCAGGCAAGGGTATGTGAGCAGTCCGGCATTGATATTCTTCTCATGTTGCTGTGACTTGCTCTTGAACTGCGTCATGCGCTGCAACTCGGCCAGGGGAGTCACGGTGTTCAGGTACCACGCCAACTCAGTGTGGGCAGGGACATGGGACTGGACAAAGAGAGTGCACCGGTCCGGCGCATCAAGGCCACAAGCCAGTAGCGTCGCTGCCATTCGCTCGATACGATCCTGCAGCGTTGCGACGTCATAGTTGATGGTGATGGCATGGAGGTCAACAATGCAGAAGACTGCATCGTATTCCGACTGCAGTTCCCGCCAGTTGAGAATCGCTCCAAGGTAGTTTCCTACGTGCACCGCCCCCGTAGGTTGGATGCCACTGAAGAGCCGTTTCATTGACCTGCTCCTTCGCACTTCGTGCACTTTTCGGACCGGGCTGTGGGCCGCCGCAAACTCTAGCAGGAAGCCTCGTCCTTGGCAAGGCAGTACGGCTTATGCTAGAAGACAGGGAGTTGTGGGAGGGGCAGCGTGAAAGTCGTTATCGTCGGAGCCGGTCAAGTCGGTTATAACCTCGCTCGCTACCTTTCCAGGGCCGAGAAGGAAGTTGTCGTAATTGAAGCCGACCCGGTCAAGTGTAAGAAGCTGGACGATACCTTTGACGTAGTTGTCGTGCAGGGCTCAGGCACGAGCCCAACGGCATTGGTGCAGGCTGGCCTGGGAGATGCTGCGCTCTTCGTGGCGGTTACTGACTCCGACGAAACCAACCTCATGACGGTGATGATGGCGGCTGACTACCTCCCCGCCAATGCCACCAAGATGGCCCGCCTTCGCTCACAAGAGTACCTTGAGAACGAAGAGCTTCGACGTAAGTTCAAGGTTGACGTGGTCGTCAACCCCGAGGTCGTCCTGGGCCGTAAGCTCTTGCGCATCCTATCTATGCCCGGTGCCTGTGACGTCCTCTCCTTTGAGGAGGGCAAGGTAGACGTCGCGGCCTTCAGGGCGAAACCGGACTGGCCCATCGTCAACCGCACGCTGCAACAGCTCTCACGCGATCACGGGCATCTTGAAATTATGGTGGGCGCCATTCTCCGCGGCCAACCGGGGGTCCTGGGCCGCCAGAAGGTGATTATCCCCGACGGCCGAACAACCATCCACGAAGGGGACATGGTCTACTTCCTGACAAAGGCCGAATCCACCGCCAATCTGGCCCTTATCGGGGTCATGGAAGGACGGCCGGGGCGCTCCGTGGTTATCGGCGGTGGGGGCGAACTCTCCATCTACCTTGCCGAATTGCTCTCCAAGGCCGGCTACACCACCCGGATCCTCATTGGCGATCCTGAAGCCGCGCGGGCAGCTGCTGAGAGACTTTCCAAGGCGATTGTGCTGCAAGCGGATCCGTCCCACATCGAAGTGCTTGCAGAGATCCTCGAGGAAGGCGTAGACACCTACGTCGCCGCCTGTCCTGAAGAGGCGGTAAACGTCCTCACCGCCGCACTGGCGCAGAAGCTGGGTGTGGCCAGGTCCATTGTGATTACCCAGCAGTCGGCAATGGTCCATCTCATCAAGGCCATTGACCTGAATATTGTCCTCAATCCCTTCGACCTCGCGGCGGCGTTCGTCTTGCGCAACATCCACCAACTGGACGTCCTCGAAGCCAATTTACTGGCTGGGGAAGATGCCGAAGCTTTTGAGTTCATTCCTCCGGACAATGCCTCAATAATTGACAAGCCCCTGAGCCAGGCCAACTTCCCATCGGGGACGCTGGTGGCCATGATCGTCCGCAATGGCAATGTCATCATTCCCCGTGGCGGCGACGCAATCGCTCGGGGGGACCGGGTCATTGTGCTGTCGCGCCGCGGCTCCGTGCCTGCACTCGAACGTCTGATCCAGTCAGGCCAGAAAGGGTAGGGCGCCATGCACCTGCGGACAGTCGCTAACATCGTCGCAGATTTGCTCCTGCTCACAGCAGTCGCAATGCTGATTCCACTAGGCGTGGCCCTCTGGGATGGCACCGCGGATTGCCTGCCCCTCTTCCTTTCCTTCCTCATCACTGCCGTGGTGGGCGGGGTCGTCCTGGGAATCACTCATCAGCATCGTGACGAGCGCACCCTGGGCCACCGTGACGGATACCTCGTCGGTGCCTTCGGATGGTTCGCCGCGTGCCTGGCCGGAGCCCTGCCATTCCTGCTCTTCGCCCATTTCTCCGTGGTTGACCCGCAGTGGGTACCAACCGATGACACGGTTTCGACCCCGCTTTGCGACCTGCCGGAGGATACCTTGCACCCCGGTCGGGAATTCTGCTCCTTCACCGACTGCATGTTCGAATCTGTCTCAGGTTTCACCACCACCGGAGCTTCGGTCATTCGCACCGGGCTGTGGGATGACCTCTCTTCGCGTCTCTCCCAGGGGAAGCCGGGACTGCCACGTGGTCTGCTCCTCTGGCGCTCGTTGATACAATGGCTGGGCGGCATGGGGATTCTCGTGCTGGCGGTGACCCTTCTCTCTTTGGCCGGAGTCGGGGGGATGCAGCTGATGAAGGCCGAGGTTCCTGGCCCGACACCTGGCCGCCTCTCCCCCCGCATCGCCGACACCGCCCGCCTGCTCTGGAAGCTCTACACCATCATCTCGGCGGCCCAAGTAGTACTGTTGATGGCCGGGGGAATGGACCTGTATAACGCCGTTAACCATACCTGCACAACCATGGCCACCGGAGGGTTTTCCACTCTGACTGCCTCAGTGGGAGGCATGGACAGCGCCTACCTGCAATGGGTCTTTACCTTCTTCATGTTTGTGGCCGGGGCCAATTTCACGCTGCACTATCTGCTCCTCTTCAACCGTAACAACAGCTACCGCGATGACTACGAGTTCAAAACATACGCAGCACTCTATCTCGTCTGCGTCGCCCTCATCGTCATTGGCCTCTATGTCGCCGGACTTGACCGAGGCATTGAGCCGACAATTCGCAGCGCGGCCTTCCAGACTGCCAGCATCCTGACCACCACCGGCTACGCCACCGAGGATTTCGCCCTCTGGCCCGTGGCCCTGCAGTTCCTTCTTCTGACCCTGATGTTCATTGGTGGTTGCGCCGGGTCCACGGGCGGCGGAATGAAGGTGGCCCGCATCATCGTGGTCGCCAAAGTTGCTTACCGTGAACTCCTCCGCATCGCCCATCCACGGGCCATTTCCCCGGTGCGCATGGGTAGTGAAATTGTTGGTGAGAGCATGGTTCAAGCGATTCTGGGGGTTGTTATCTTCTTCATCACGACCTTCACGCTATCGACCCTTGCCATGGCGGCCATGGGCCTGGACCTCACCACCGCGCTGTCGTCTGTGGCAGCATGTATCGGCAACGTCGGCCCAGGGCTTGCGGAAGTTGGGCCCGCGGCGAATTACTTCGCCATCCCGGCCGCCGGTAAATGGCTCCTCGCCTTCAACATGTTGGCCGGCCGCCTGGAGATCTACACCGTGCTGGTCCTCCTTTCACCCCATTTCTGGCGGCGATAGGGCACAAACAGCAACGGGCTACGGGCGGCTCTGGGGTTCCCATACCGGTGCGTAATAGGGACCATCATCGATGGTAATGGCACGCTTGCCCGAGCCATCAGGGTTCATGACATAGATGTTCTGCGAGTTGCGAGATCCGCAAGCGCAGACGATGAGCCGGCCGTCGGGCGACCAGTCCGGCCCCTCGCAGTCGCCAGGACCGTAGGTAAGTTGGTGAGTACTGCCATCCTCGAGGTCCATTCGAAAGACCTGGAACTCGCCGCCAATTCGTCCGGCAAACGCCAGATGCGGGCCGAAGGGATGCCAATCGGG
>CALGBT010000323.1 GCA_937884235.1 uncultured Pseudomonadota bacterium | reverse complement strand
CGCACTGCAGGTGTTCTGTTGCTTCGGCATCGCCCGTTTCTGCCTCTCGGGGGAAGCCTGCCCTTGGCGCAACGGGTGTGTTGAGAGCAATGACACCTGCAGTCGCGCTGGCCTGGGAAGTGATTTCATGGCGGATGCCTTCTGCGGCTATTTTGATGGTCATGAGAACTACTACTGTAATAGCGAGAAGCAAATATATTTCTAGCGGCATCCGCGGCACCGCGCCAAGCCGCTTGCGTGGCGCTGGTTGCTCAGCCACAATGTGCCCATGAACAAGATCATCCATACTTCGGACTGGCACCTTGGGCAGCGGTTGGAGGGGCAGGACCGGGCGGCTGAACAGCAGGCTTTTCTGGACTGGTTGCTGGTTGAGACCGAGCGCCTGGGGGCAGACGCACTGGTGGTTTGTGGGGACGTCTTCGACGTGGCCAATCCGCCCATTGAGGCAGTGCGGATGCTCTATGGGTTTCTGGCCCGGGTCCGCCAACTGTGCCCCAACGTAATTCTTACTGGCGGCAATCATGACTCGGGGGCGCGCCTCGACGCCATGGGTACCCTGGCCGCTGAGCTGGGCATCACGATCATTGGCGGCATGCCGGCCGCTGCGTCGGACTGCATTCTGCCCCTTCGGGACCGTACCGGACATTGCTTTGCGCGACTGGCCGCGGTTCCCTATCTGCGATCCGGCGATCTGGCTGCGGCGGCGCCGGACGAAGATACCGCAGCACAACACGGGCGCGTCCTTTATTCAATCAAGATGCTCTACGGGCGGGTCCTGGAAGCCGCCGAGGCTTCCTTGCAGAGTGGGGAGGCCCTGGTCGTCACCGGGCATCTCTTTGCCCGCGGTGGCACGGTGGGGGAAGGGGAGCGGGCCGCTCATGTGGAGGCGGGCAATCTCCTGGCAGTGCCCGCCGATATCTTTGGCAAACGAACTGACTACGTTGCCCTGGGCCACCTCCATCGGGCCCAGCGGGCGGCCAAACTGCCGCCGGTGTGGTACAGCGGGACACCGCTACCTTTGACCTTCGGCGAGGCCGATAGGGGGCAGAGTGTCCAGTTGATCGTGGTGGACGGCGGGGCCGTGGTCTCGGTGGAGGCAGTGGGGGTCCCACGTTCAAGTGAACTATATGACATCGATGGTGAGCGCGAGGAGGTCTTTGCTCGTCTGGCAGAGCTGGTGGCGAAGCATGGGGCCGGGTCCCCGCGGGCGTGGTTGCGCGTAACAGTGAAGGAGCGGGAACCGGACCCGGGTATCAGGGATGCGGTAGGTGATGCTCTGGCGGATAGCAGCCTTCATCTCATCGCCGTGCGGCGGTCCGGTGCTGGCGCGGGTGGGGCACTGGCGGACCGCGCACCTGAGCAGCGGCTGGATGAACTGGCTCCCGAGAAGGTCTTTGAGATTCTCCACCAGCAGAGGTTCGACTGTCCGCCTGAGGCGGCCGTCGTGGATGCTTTTGCCGAACTCCTGCAAGGGGTGCTCACCGCGGAGGATGCCACGTGAGAATCCTCCGCATCTCTGGGGCCGGCATTCGCAGTCTGGCCGACCCGTTTGCCGTCGATTTTTCGACGGGTCCTCTGGCCGGAGGCGGCCTCTTTGCTATTGTTGGTCCCACCGGGGCGGGCAAGTCGACGCTGCTTGACGCCATGTGTCTGGCCCTCTACGGGCGAGTCCCCCGGGCTCCGGGCAAGACGGGAGGAGTGAAGATTCCGGACCATGGCGAGACCCTGTCAGAAACAGATCCCCGGACCTGCTTGAGTCATGGAATCGGGGAGGGAAGGGCCGAGGTGCTCTTCGCCGTGGGAGGCTCCACCTATCGGGCCTCCTGGAAGGTGCATCGTGCGCGCAACAAGCCTGACGGGAAGCTGCAAGGCGACCGCATGGAACTGACCGATGTGGGGGCAGGGCGGACTATCGCTGACAAGAAGGGGCTGGTGGTGGCCGGAGTCGAGGCGTTGACCGGTCTTGATTTTGACCAGTTCCAACGTTCGGTGTTACTGGCGCAGGGCCAGTTTGCCCGCTTTCTGCAAGCCGACGAGAGGGAACGAGCGGGTCTGCTGGAGACCATTACCGGGCAGACCGTCTACGCCAGACTCTCGGTTGCTGCGTACTTGCGGTCACAGGAGTTTCGCAAGCAACTGGGGGAGTTGGAGCGTCAGACCGAGACTTTGGAGTTGCCAACGGCCGAGGTGATGGCCGAGGTCAGGGAGAGCCTGGCTGCCGTCAGCTTGAGAAAGCGGCTGGCGGAAGCGGAGCAGAGTAGACTCGCGGCGGCACTCCGCTGGTTTGAGGAGCGTAGCGAATTGGCTTCGCTGCTAACCCAGGCAGAAACCGAGGTCTTAGCGGCCAATGCCGCCTGGGAGGCGTTTTTGCCTGACCTCGGGCTGCTCGAGCAAGCGACCCGAGCCAGGGCGTTGAAGACCGAAATGGCGGCGGTGGAGCGAGACCTGGAGGCGCAGCGAAAGGCCTTGCAGGAGGAGGAGCAAGCCGCCGGGGATGGGGTGGCGGCAGGGGTCGCGCTGAAAGCGGCCCAGGAGGGGCGACGGCAGAGCGAGAAGATCCTGGCCAACCTCAGGAACGAGCGCATCGAGCGCAAGAGTGAGCTGACCAGAGCCGGTGAATTGGATTCCGCATTGGCTTTTGCGAAGGCGGCTCTGGTCGATGCCGAAGGGCGCATGAGCCTAGTTGAGCAACGGCGCCAGACCGTGGCCACGGAGTTGGCGGCGTTGCAAGAGGAAGGGGAGAGACTTGCAGGCAAGGCCGCCGGCATCGCTGAGTGGCTGGAGCTGAACGCCGGTCTCCAGCCATTGCTTGACGCTCGGGCCCAGGTTCTTGATCACCTGGGGACGCTGGTATCCACCGTCGCCCGGGAAACTGAGCTTGCTGCGGAATTGGCGGCATCGCTACAGGAAGCGGCCAATGAGCAGCAACGGCAGGCTAGAACAAAAGAGAAACTGGCAGGACTGTCGACGGAACTAGCAATGTCCCTGGAGATTACTGGCGCCGGGGATACGCTGCCGCTTCCAGCGGTGCTGACGGAGGCAATGGTCCGGGAAAGAAAGGCCGCGGCGCAATCTCTTGCTGCGGCCCGTGAGCAGTTGGTGAAGGGGGCCCAGATGGCCGGAGCTGACGGGCTGCGCCACATTCTGGTGCCCGGGGAACCCTGCCCGGTCTGCGGCGCGCGGGAACATCCGTCAGCTGGGAAGGAGGTCGAAGACGTCTCGGCAAAGGAACTGCAGTCGGCGGTTGGCGAGGCGCAGGCACGGGTGGAGCGGGCGGAGCTTTTGCTTGCCTGGAAGGATGAGTTGGACCGGTTGAGAGTGCAGGCTGCGGAGTTGGAAACTCTGTTTGCCCGGGCAGCAGATAGGGTGAAGCAACGGCAGCAGTTGGTGGCGGAGAACAATGCGCTCGCCGGGAGGGCACGGGACTTCCTGGAGCCTTTGCTGGGGCCCTGGCGCAGCACGTGGGAGGCTGGTGACCCGGGCGAACTGCAAGGCGAGCTTGAATCTCTGGCCCTGGCGTGGCGAGCCCGGCAGGCCGATGCGAAAGAGGTTGACCGTTGCCGACGGACGCTGGAGCCCAGGTTGGCTGTGGCGGCTGCTGCGTCAGAGGATGCGGTGACGAGTGCCGCCGCAGTAGCCGCATCCTGTGCGGCGGCGAAGAGCGCGTTCGAAGAGTTGTTCAAGAGGCGTGCGGAAGTTCTGGGGGGCAAAGCAGTCGCTGAGGTGGTGGAATCCTGGGAGACTGCGGAAGCGGCAGTGGGGAAGAAGCTAGAAGAGGCAGTGGAAGGGGAAGCCAAGGCACGCAGCGCCGAGGCCGCGGCGGCTACCCGCCGGGCAATCGCGGGCAGAGCTGTGGCCGGTGCGGAGCTTTCATGCCGGG
>CALGBT010000322.1 GCA_937884235.1 uncultured Pseudomonadota bacterium | reverse complement strand
ACGTCTCTCAATGAAGCCCCGTGCGACGACGGGGATGTCTGTACGCTGGGTGACCATTGCCACCTGGGGGCCTGCATTTCAGCCGGGGAGCTGGCCTGTGGTGACAACAACCCGTGCACCGCCGATTCCTGCAATCCCGACATTGGCTGCCAGTTTGCACCCATTGGCGGGGAGTGCCCCGGCGGGGAATGTGCCAACGGGGTCTGTCAGCCGAACTGCCCGGGGGGGTGCGACGACGAGAACCCCTGCACCGATGATCTTTGTACCGGTCAGTTGGGTTGTGTTCACGTGCCCAATGCTCTGCCCTGTGACGATCTCGACCCTTGTACAACGTTGGACATCTGCGCGGTGGGGGCCTGCCAGGGGAGTGCCCCACTTCCCTGCAATGACGATAACCCGTGCACTGATGATTCCTGCGCCGTTGGCCAGGGGTGCCAGTACGTAGCGAACCAGGTACCCTGTGATGACGGCAATGTCTGCACCGTGGGCGATCTTTGTGGGGCCGGCATCTGCGGCCCCGGGGCGCCCCTCGATTGCGACGATAATGACCAGTGTACCGATGATGCTTGTAACCCTGAGAGCGGCTGCGCCCACGCCGACATCGACCCCTGCGAGGCGGTCTACAAAGTGCCTTCCCAGTATGCCACCATCCAGGCGGCCATCGATGCCGCCGGCAGTGGCGAGAAGGTCCTTGTCGCCGACGGTACCTACACCGGGGCCGGTAACAAGGACCTGGATTTCAAGGGCAAGGCCGTGCTGGTCACCTCTGAAAACGGGGCAGGGAAGAGTATCATCGATTGTGAGAACCTGGGCCGTGGGGTCTATTTCCATTCCGGCGAGTCCAACGCTGCAGTGCTCGACGGTTTTACCATCAAACGGGGCTTCGCCAACGAGGGCGGTGCGATCCATTGTGTCAACTCATCGCCGACCTTGCGCAATCTCATCCTGACGCAAAATGAGGCCAACACATATGGCGGCGCTCTCTACTTCAATCAGGGGGCCAAGCCGGTGGTGGAGAAGTGTACCATCAGCGGCAACTCGGCCGGCAGCGGTGGCGGCGGAATCTTCTTCAAGTCCTCGTCGTCCCCCAAGATCCTGAAGTGCGCCATTACCGGCAACACGACTGCGGGCAACGGCGGCGGCATCTGTGCCTGGGACTCCCAGGCGTCTTTCGTCAACCTGCTTATCGCTCTCAACGCGGCCAACGGACAGATGGGGGGGCTCTACTTTCACAACTGCCAGACCACCTTCGCCAACTGTACGGTGGCCGAGAATCAGGGAGGTGGGCTGGAAGCCAACGGTTACAATTCCCAACACGACATGATCAACTCCATCTTCTGGAATAACCCTCCGACGGAATTCGCCTTCAGCTATCAGGCGGTGCAGAATGTTGATGTCACGGCAGTCTACAGCGACATCAAGGGGGGCTACCCCGGCACCGGGAACTTCGAGTCGCCGCCGGCCTTTGTCAACCCGGCGGCGGACTTCCATTTGACCGCGCAGAGCCTCTGCGTCGACAGTGGCACCGTCGATGGCGCGCCGGAGGATGACCTGGAAGGGGCGCTGCGGCCCCAGGGCAACCAGGTGGATATCGGCGCTTACGAAAGTCCCTACTCCAGCAACTGCATCCCCAAGTGCGAAGGTAAGGTCTGTGGTTCTGACGGCTGCGAAGGGTCCTGCGGCGACTGCCCCGCCGAGTACTATTGCTATACCGGGGCGTGCAAAGACAAGTGTATCCCCGATGCCGGGCCGGGCTGGTACACGCTGACCGGTCACCAGGCCTGCGCCGAGCAGGGACTGAGCTGCGTCGGTCTGCAGTACTTCTCGGCCGACAAGGTCTGCGGCGGCAGTGCATACGAGGGCTGCTGGGGGGCCGGGGCGACCTGCTGCGACAAGAGCGTTGGCGGCCACGTCGGCGGGGGCCACACCCACTCGGCCAAATGGAAGTGTGAATAGCCGCTATGCACTGGCAGGTCATTCTGCCATATTGGTGGCCTGTGTGGAGTCGTTTGTTGGAGGAGATTGCCATGAACAGGAACTACCTGGTTGTTTTTGCCTGTCTGTTTGGCCTTGGATGTACGGGGACGAGTGTCCCTGTTGTGTCGGGCGATGCTGGCGTGGATGTCGTCGATGCGCGCGTTGCTGCCGATAGCCACCTCGACCTCGCACTCCTGCCCGACCTGGCGGATAGCGCTGCCTTGCCTGACGAACTGTTGTTTGACCTTTCGTCGGAAGCTTCACCCGATTCGGTGGGCCCGCAGTGCGACCCCGGCGAAGGTTGTTTTTTGGACCCCTGCGACGAGAACAGTGACTGCCAGGCCGGGTGGTGTGTCCAGCATCTGGGCGAGAGCGTCTGTTCGCAGAACTGTCAGGACGAGTGCTCCCCGGGCTGGAGCTGTCAGCAGGTGGCGGGGACGGTGCCTGACGTTGTTTACATCTGTGTTTCCGACTATGCCAACCTCTGTCGCCCCTGCGCCACCAAGGCCGACTGCACCAGCGTCGGCGGTGCCGAAGATGCCTGTCTTGACTATGGAACAGACGGGGACTTCTGCGGCGGGCTTTGCAATGAAGATTCCGACTGTCCCTGGGGCTTCTCATGCGTTGAAGCAGTTACTGTTGAAGGAGTCAGCACCTCCCAGTGCGTTGCCGATGCGGGCATCTGCCCGTGCACCGGCAAGTCCATTGACCTCGGTCTCGCCACGCCCTGCGAGTTGAGCAATGAGTTTGGTGCCTGCATCGGGCAACGAGCTTGTACCGAGGAGGGTCTCTCGCCCTGCGATGCGCTGGTGCCGGAGGCCGAGAGCTGCAACGGCATCGACGACGATTGTGATGGCGAAGTTGACGAACCGGACCTGGTGGGCGGGAAGTACCGGGAGCTCTGCGACGACGACAATGCCTGCACCGCCGATGCCTGTGCCGGAGTGGACGGGTGCCTCAATGAGGTGCTCGATTCGGGCTCTTGCGATGATGATGACCCGTGCACGGTGGCGGACCATTGTGTGGCGGGCAGTTGCGTCGGTGACCAGGTGCAATGCGAAGATGAGAACCCCTGCACCGAGAATGTCTGTACGGCAATTGGCGGATGTGAGTATCCCTTTGCGGCCGGGGAATGTGACGATGGTGATGTCTGCACCCTCGGCGACCATTGTGTCGACGGTAACTGCTTGGGCGAGGCCGTGGCCTGTGAGTGCCAGACCGATAAGGATTGCGCCGAGCTGGAAGACGGCAACGCCTGCAATGGAACTTTGTTGTGTGATACCTCGGCAGTCCCGCATCTCTGTGTTGTGGAGGCGGGGACCGAGGTGACCTGCCCGGCTCCTACCGGGCCCCACGCATTCTGCCTCGCGGCAGTTTGTGACCCGCTCTCCGGGGGATGCTCCGAAATCCCTGCAAATGATGGGAACGCTTGCAACGACAACAACTCCTGTACCGTCACCGAAAGCTGTAATGCCGGTCAGTGCGGCGGGGGCGTAGCGGTCAACTGCAACGACGGCAATCCCTGCACCGACGACTCCTGTGACCCGGATGCGGGCTGCGTGCACGTGGCTAACGAGGCCCCCTGCAACGACGGTGATGTTTGTACCACCAGTGACAAGTGCAGTGACGGTGCGTGTGCCGGCGGCGCACTTCTGGAGTGTGACGACGGCAATGCCTGCAATGGCGTCGAGAGTTGCGATGAAGGAGTCGGTTGTCTGCCCGGTCAGTCGCTGAACTGCGATGATGGCAATCCCTGCAATGGGGTCGAGACCTGCATCCCCGAAACCGGCTGCAAGGCCGGAAACGCCCTTTTGTGCGACGACGGGAATCCCTGCACTGACGATGCTTGTGATGCCGACTTCGGCTGCCAGCACAACATGAATCAGGCCCCCTGCGATGACGGGAATTCCTGCACTGTGGGTGATCTTTGTGCGAGTGGCAAGTGCAAGCCCGGCAACCCCTTGAACTGCAATGACCAGAGCATCTGCACAGATGATGTCTGCGATGCCGCGACCGGCTGTCTACATCTTTTGAACACGGTGCCGTGCGACGATGGGGACCTTTGCTCCACCGGGGACAAGTGCTTCCTGGGCGCGTGTGCCGGAGGCGCCAGCTTGCCCTGCGATGACGGAAACCTTTGCACCGATGATAGCTGCAGCCCCGATGCCGGTTGCCAGTTTGTCCCCAACTCGACTGCTTGCGATGATGGCAGCGTTTGTACCGACGGGGACAAGTGCAGCAAGGGCTGGTGCGCGGCGGGTAACCAGGTGGATTGTGATGACTTGAACCCTTGCACCACCGATTACTGCGATGCGGCGCTGGGCTGCCAGCACGCCTTCAACATCCTCCCCTGTGATGATGGTGATGCGTGCACCGCGGGGGACATCTGCTTGAACGGTGGTTGTCAGGCAGGAGAACTGCTGGTGTGCAGCGACGACAACAGTTGCACGGACGATAGCTGCAGCCCAGCAGTCGGTTGCCTCTTTACGGCCAACAGCGCACCTTGCGACGACGACGATGCTTGCACCGTGGGGGATGTGTGCGCCAACACGGCCTGCGCACCCGGCCCTGACCCCCTGGACTGCGATGATAGCAAAGAATGCACCGATGATTCCTGCGATGCTCAGGCCGGTTGCCTCCATGCCAACCTCCTCGCTGGCACGGAATGTCAGCCTGATGGCAAGTGCGCAGATGGGCTTTGCGTACCCAACATCGTCGATAGCTGCAAGACCATCCTGGCCAATAATCCCAATGCCAGCTCAGGCACCTACACCCTCGACCCCGACGGCAACGGTGGGGTCGCCCCCTTTGAAGTCTATTGCGAAATGGGAGTCGACGAGGGTGGCTGGACCATGGCCATGAGCCTCAACACCGCGGACGGGCATATCTCCTCGCTCACGGACAATATCTGGACTGTCAAGGCGGAGTCGGGCAGTTTCGCCGCTCGCTGGTCTGCCGACTACAAGAGCCCGGCTTCAGTGAACGTCTCCGGCACGCAACTCCTGCTCGTGATTCGGTCCCACAACGGGCAAGAGGGGGCAGACCCGGTGGGCTGGCGTAGCTGGAACCTGGACGGCGCCAAGGAGTTTCAGGACTTCTTCGATGTCAGCCTCGGTGCCTACAACGCCAACAGCACCGGTGGGTGCAACAGCGGTCATGGTGGCGATGGCCGCAAGCAGACCACCGGCATCCACTCTTCCGGGAAGCAGGCTCCCTACGATACCTTTACGGGCTGGGCGCAGAACGTCTATTCCAATTCATACTATGGCAACTGCGAAACGACGGGAGACGGCTTCCGCCTCTCATCTTGGTACCGCTGGGCCAACAACTCCAACGTGGGGCTGGGGCTGCAGATGGACAGCGTCGGCAGCAACTTCTCCCTGGAGGCCGGCTCCCACATGAAGATCGATACCTACGGCAACCCGCAGCGCTTCTGCTACGACGGCTGCGGCGCCTGCACTGCCTATCTTGATGGCACCAACAACTACACGCATACCAAGGTCGCAATCGGCAGCGACTACAAATCCAACCAATGCACCGTTGGCGTGTCGTATCGGTACGAATGGTACGTGCGGTAGGGCGGTTGCGGGCGGCCTTAACCACCGGCCCATGGGACCATGGGTTATGTGTAGGTGCGGACCAACGATGACCCGCATGCTGGACTGTGCCGGTTTCCTACACGTAGGGGCGGCTGGAAGGCCGCCCGCCCCGCGCTGCCGTTGACGGGTCTTGGTCTACATGAACCACCGGCCCATGGGACCATGGGTTACGTGTTGTTGCGGACCAACG
>CALGBT010000321.1 GCA_937884235.1 uncultured Pseudomonadota bacterium | reverse complement strand
GGGCGACATCCAGCAAGTCGCCGCCAAAGCCCTTCGACCAGACGTGTTCCCCAGTGGCGCTATAGCTTCCGGCAAAGATGTCGGAGCAGCCAAACATCGGGCCACAGATGGTCTCCTGCATGGGGATCACGTCTCCCCCCAGGTCCAATCCCCAACTGCCAAAGGAACCCACCGCGTTGAATGCCCCCGCTCCGGCATGAAGACTGACGAAACGTTCCCCTTGGTTGCCCCCCATGGCACGAGCCCATAAGACCTCCCCCGAGCCACCGATGCCGGCCAACATCAGATCACCACATTCAAGCAGAATGCAATTGTCGTCCTGTCCGTTCAATGTACTGCCACCAAGTTCCAGTGAGGCACTCTCGAACCAGCCTCCCACCACGGCCCCGCCCAGACCATCAGGGGCAATGGCATTCCAGGCGTCGTCCAAGCTCCCCCCGGAACGCCGGGCCCAGATGACCTCGCCCGCGGGGTCGAAGGCAACGGCGAACCCGTCTTGCTGACCCGCACCAGGAAGAACAAATGCCCCCAGAACAAGTTGCGGGGAATCGGTAGTGCCAGCCGCCAGAACCCGGCCATCCTCATCCATGGCAAGGGCCAGCAGGCGCTCAGTGCCTTCCCCCCCTAGGCGCCGGGTCGCTTCCACCTGCAGCAACTCGTCGAGCCAGACCACCAGGGCATCGCTACAGCCATTGGGGCCGGGGCAATCAGTCCCGGCCAGCCCCTGTCCGTCCCATGTTAGGGTCGATGCGTCGGTGTTGGCGGCGATAATATAGCCACCGCCGGGGCGCGCCACCAGAGCCGCCAGGGTCACGCTGCCGTCCCCGGCCAGCACTCTTTGCAAGTCTACGGCAGCCGCGTTTACTGGCTCGCAGCCGACATCAGCCAACTCGGAGATACCATCGCCAGCCAGATCCGAGGACGTCTCGACCCCCAGGTCGAAGCTCCCATCCAAGGCCTCGGCCATCCATCCGTCCAGCGGAATCTCCTGAACCTCGGATGCGGCTGCATCAGCTGCGTCTCCTGGGGCCCGGTGCTCCTGGGAACCGTCGGTAGTCACTTCCGCAACGGGCAGGTCTGGAGCGATATCAAAGGGACTGACAGACCTTTGGCCCCCACCGCAGGCGGCAAAGAGCAGCAGACTGGCAAGAACCGTTCTGGGATAGAGCACCACCACATCCTCCCGATGTGGAAAGGAGTTTATCACGGATCCACCGGGTGCTACAATCGGCGGAATCGTTCTGCCCACAACCTGCCGGAGGCTGTATGGCCACACCCCCGCAACGTCACTTTCTTGGCTGGGAGCAACCGGTCCTGCACGCCGCGGCAAACTGGCTGGCGGGGGAGGCTCGTGGTGGACTCGTCGATCTGTCCGGATGGCTCGTGGTCATACCCACGCGACATGCCGGCCGACGCCTGCGCGAACATCTGGCGCAGCGCTCCGGTGCGCTGGCTGGCGGCATCGTGCCCCCGACAGTCGGCACTCCCCAATCACTCATTGCCATGGGGAGCGAGGGCCTTCCTGTTGCCGACCGCCAGCTGCAAATGGCGGTGTGGGTGGAGGTGCTCAGGGCTCTGCCCGCCGACGCTTGCCCCCGCCTCTTCCCCGGTCCTCGCACCCGTCGTGATCTGGCCTGGGCAACGGCCTCCGCCCAGCGATTTCTGCAGGTGCAACACCTCCTGGGCGAGCAAGGGATGACGATCCGGGAATTGGCCGGTGACGAGCAGAACGTCCCGGTGGAAGAGCCCGAACGGTGGGCGGAACTGGCGCAACTCGAGGCGGCCGTAGCCGACGTCCTGAGCGGGCTGGGGCAGCTCGATGCGACCCCGACCATGGCGGCCGGGGCGCACCATCTGGTGCCACCCGCAGGCATCACCGCGGTGGCCGTACTGGGCGTCCCCGACCCCATTCCCCTGGCCCTGATTGCCTTGCAGTCGCTGCAGCGTCATGTGCCAGTGCATGTTGTCATTCACGCTCCGGAGTCTATGGCCCATACTTTCGACGCCTGGGGCCGTCCGCTCAACGAGTTCTGGAGCCACCACCCCCTCCCCCTTGACGATGCCGCGATTAGACTTGTGGGCGGTCCCGATGACATGGGACCGGCCGTCCTGCAGGCAATGGTAGAAACCGGCACCGCGGCCGCAGATGTCGTGGTCGGGGTACCCGATTCCACCATCGTACCCCATCTCACCAAATCGCTGGCAGAAGCTGGCCTCAAGACCCATGACCCTGCCGGCCTGCCGCTTCGCAACCACCCGCTGGTGGCTCTCCTGGAGCAGCTGGCAGAGTTGCGGGAAACCGGCCGCTTCACCACCCTGGCCACCCTGCTTCGTCATCCCGACTATCTCAGACTGCTGCGCCGAGAAGTCCGGGGCCTCTCGGTTGATAGGTTGCTGGCCGAGCTTGATTCATTCCAGAACGAGTACCTGCCAACCCGGGTGGCGGACGTCAATCGTCACTTGCAACGTCAATCAGAAGCCAGCAGCGCGCTGCGGGCAACCATGGCAGCCCTTTCAGAGCACCTGGAATCCCTTGAAGATGGCCCCCTGGGCAAGGCTCTGTTGCGATTCCTTGCACGGGTATATTCAAGCCGACAACTCCACCTTGAGCGCTCTGAAGACCGCGCTTTCCAAGCTGCCGCCAGAGACATCTCGGACCTCCTCTACCGCCTTGATCTGCCGGTGTACGACGCGCTTTCTCTGAGCGCTGGCGAGCGCTTTGCCCTCCTGCGCACGACCCTCTTCGGGCTCTCCTACTATCTCGACCGGGACCCCGACGCGGTAGACCTGCTGGGGTGGCTTGAACTGCACTGGGATGATGCCCCGTGGGTGGTAATTGCCGGCATGAACGACGGTAAAGTCCCAGAGGCCATGGTGGGTGATGCCTTCCTACCGGATTCACTGCGTCAGTCGCTCGGCCTTGCCTGCAACGCCTCCCGCTGCAGCCGGGATGCCTACCTCGCCCATGCCATGATTGCCTCGCGGCAGCAGTCTGACGGGGCCGTTACTGGAGTACGCTTTCTGGTGGGAAGGGTGAGTGCCAGCGGCGACCCATTGCGCCCCTCCCGAATGCTCTTTTTGTGCCCGGACGAGGTTCTTGCACCCCGGGTGAAGCGCCTCTTCCATGAATTGCCTCCAGTTCGGACGGCCCCGGTCACGCCGCGGCGCTGGCTCCTCAGTCTGCCATCTGGCCAGTTGCCGCTGCACCTGTCGGCGACCTCTTTACGGGACTACCTCGCCTGTCCTTTTCGCTTCTACCTGAAGCGGGTACTCCGCATGGATCAAGTGGACGATCGGGCCCGAGAACTGGACCCCATGCAGTTTGGGATCCTCTGCCACGAGGCTCTGGAATCACTGGGGCGGAATGAAGAACTTACTGACTGCGTCAGCGAGAAGGAATTGGCAGCCTTCCTCGACGGGGCCGTGACGCGCAAGGTCCACCAGTGGTTCGGTCGTGAGGTTCCCGTGGCGGTGCAGATGCAGGTTGATGCGGCGCGCCAGCGGCTGCGCTTTGCGGCCCGGGTGGAGGCGGAGCAACGGGCCCAGGGATGGCGGATCGAGAGTGTTGAGAGCAATCTCGGCACGCGCCTCACCGACACTTTGGGGGGGGTGCCCCTGCGGGGCCGTATCGACCGCCTGGACCGGCACGTCAGCGGGGCCTACCGAGTCCTGGACTACAAGACCCGAGAGAAGAGCAAGACGCCGGCCCAGTCTCACTTGCGCAAGTCCCGAGAGGATACGCCTGAGTGGCAGAAGGTGGTGATCGATGACAAGGAATATGAATGGGTTGACCTGCAACTCCCCCTCTACGCCCATTTCGTCGGCAAGGCGCTGAACACCACGGTGAGCGCGGGCATCTTCGAGTTGCCCGGTGCGGTAACCCAGACGGCGGTGACCATCTTTGCTGAGTTGACCCCCCAGGTGGTGGGGGGCGCCATGGAGTGCGCCGAGGCGGCGGCTCAAGCCATCGCCAACTGGCAGTTCTGGCCCCCTCGGAAGGTGACCTATGATGATTTTGAAGCGCTCCTCGGCCCCGACCCTGCCGCGGCGGTGAACGTCGACGAATTCCTCGCCATGCTCGAAGCCCGGCGGCAGGAGGTGTCATGACCAAATCCCCCGCCATTACCCATCGCGTAATCGCCGCATCGGCCGGCTCCGGAAAGACCTTCCAGCTTGCCAACCGTTACATTGCCCTGCTGCTGGCCGGAGTCTCACCGGCGCGCATTGTCGCCCTCACCTTCTCGCGTAAGGCGGCAGGCGAAATCCTTGACAAGATCCTCACCCGCCTGGCCACCGCCGCTGCCACCCAGGAAGGTGCCGGCGCTCTGGCCATGGACCTGGCAGCAGCAGGCTACCTGGGGGCGGGCACCACCCTCAGCTACGCCGATGTCCGGGCCGTTCTGCGCAGCCTCATCGACCAACTACATGTCGCCAGGATTGGTACTCTGGACAGCTTCTTCGTTAGTGTGATTCGGGCCTTTCCGTTCGAATTCGGCCTCACTGGCGCAATGGACATTATGGATGACCATGCCGCCGGTCTGGCCCTGACTGAGGTCCTGGACCGGGTCCTCAGTCGCACCCACGGCCCGGAGCAACGTGCCGACTTCCTCGAGCAGTTCAAGCGGGCCACCTTTGGCCAGGAGGGCCGTAGCTTCACGGCTCGGCTCCAGGAATTTGTAGCCAGTTCCCATCGCTATTTCCTCGACGCCCCGTCCCCGGAGCTGTGGGGTGAACCATCCCTGATCTGGGGAAGGGAGGTACCCAGCCCAACCCTCACTGAAGAGGAGTTGCGGGAGACCGCGGAGCAGCTCCAGCAGGCAGCGGCGGAAGCCGGGCTTACGCCCGCAAGACGGGCCCGCTTTGAGGCCCTGGCCCAGGAGGTACCTGAGTTCAACCCGGGGCTCAAGCCGGAAAACCAGATAGCATTTTTCCTGGGCAAGGTCCCAGAGCACCTTGCCACCATGGAAGCCCATGGCTGTGCCATGACCATCGGCGGCAAGACTCCGGTGGAACTCCCGGTGAATCTCTGTCAGCCTCTAGCCGCGCTGGTGCGTCACGTTATCGGCAGTGTCCTGACACTCCATATGACACGCACCAACGGTATGGGCCACCTCCTGGCGGCCTTTGAGAATACCTATGAACAGTTGGTGCGAGGGGCCGGACAACTGACCTTTCAGGATATCCAGTATCTGCTTGGCCGCGGCGGCTCAGGGGGCCTGCCCGTTCTCTCTGGCCTCCAGGAATCCGACCGCCTCTATATTGACTACCGGTTGGACGGCACCTTTGACCATTGGCTCCTGGACGAGTTTCAAGATACCAGTACCGTGCAGTGGCGAGCCCTCTCCAATCTGGCTGACGAGATATTGAATTCTGGGGACGGCAATCGCTCGTTCTTCTATGTGGGGGACATCAAGCAGGCCATCTACGCCTGGCGCTACGGTGATCACACGCTCTTCGGCCGCATTCTTGACCACTATAACCGTGGTCAAGAGCGCATCGAGGTTCAACATCTGGCCACCTCCTACCGTTCGAGTCCGGTGATCATGGAGGCCGTGAACCGGGTCTTTGGCGACCTCGACAGCAGCGGCCTCTCCCAGGAAGTCCAGGATGAATGGCAAGTGGGCTGGCAAGTGCACAAAGCACACCATCAAGATCTGGCAGGATGTGTCGAATTCCATGACGTCGAGAAGCCCAAGGGCATGAACAAGGAAGCCCACGAAGCTTGCCGCATGGAGCTCGTCACCACTCGGTTACAGGAGATCCGTCCCTGGGAGCGGGGCTTGACGGCCGCAGTCCTGGTGCGGTCGGGCAACTTTGGCCTACGGGCCGTGGCGCGCCTGCGCCGGGCAGGAATACCCGTTACCTGGGAAGGCGACTACGGTCTCCTCGATTCCTCGGCGGTGCGGGCCTTTCTGTCGCTGCTACAAGCCGCCGCGCACCCCGGCGACAGCTATGCCCGGCGGCACCTCGAAATGGTCCCGGCGGGGACCTTGCTGCGGGACGCCGACGGCCGCTTCGCAGTTCCCGCGCTGAGCATTCTGGAGCAGTTGTCTGGCGATGGTTTCGAAGGGACCTGTCGCCATTTTGCCAGCCGCCTGGCCAGCGCCGGGTTGGTGGATGGTGCCGATGCAAAGCGGCTTGAACAACTGGCGGTGGCGGCGGCCCTCTTTGACCAGAGCGGCCAGCGCCGGGTCCTCGATTTCGTCGATTTCGTCAGCAAGTATCAGGTGGGCGAGGAGGGAAATCCCGAGGCCGTCAGGGTCATGACCATTCACAAGTCCAAAGGGCTGGAGTTTGATCTGGTCATTCTGCCCGAACTTGAGGGCAAGAACGGCATGGCAACGGTACAGAAGACTGGGATTCACCTCCATCGAGGAGATTCGTTGGGGCGAGAGCCAGAGTGGGCGCTGCTGCTACCGCCACGCACCATCGCTGAGGCCGACGCTGTGCTGGCCGCAGAACTGGCGAGCCTCTCCGACCAGAATGCCTACGAGGCACTCTGTCTTCTCTATGTCGCACTCACCCGAGCCGCTCGAGCACTCATCCTGGTGGGCACTGAGGGGGCCGGCAGCAGCGGCACCATCTACCCCTCTTCCTTGCTACGTCGAGCGCTCGCCGGGGCGGGCCCACTTTCGGCCGTGGAACTGACTGCCCACGGCGGCGAACCAACCCAGGCCCACTGCCTCTACCGGAACGGCGACCCTGACTGGTTCAAGGCCGCGGTGCCGAAGCCTTCGGCACCAATTCCTGAAGGAGTCCCGGCCACGCCGGTTGCCCCTCGCCGCATGCGTCATCCCCGTCGGACACCTTCGGGCGAAGAAGAAAGCTCCGTGCTGGCCAGCTCGCTCTTCGCCCCAACCTCACTGGCCGCCCTGGAACTGGGCACCGCGGTTCATGCTCTATTCGAAGAAATCATGTGGAGCGACAATGCGGACGCAGAGGCTGCCATTGCTGCGGGCCGGGCACGCATCGTTTGTGCAGACGACGTCTGGGCGCGAGCTGAAGGGCAATTGCGGATCTCCCTGGCCTCGGCTGCCGTTCTGGCTGCACTGGCCCGCCCCGACTCTGATGCGGAGCTTTGGCGGGAGCAGCAATTCGAGGCGCTGGTGGAAGGCCACTGGGTCTCCGGCTGTTTTGACCGAGTGCAACTGCTGCGCGACCAGGCTGGCCGCCCTTCGTCGGCCACCATTCTCGACTACAAGACCTCGAATCTCGAACTGGCCGGCGCCCTGACCAAAGCCATTGAGCACTATCGCCCGCAGATGGCTCTCTATCGCAAGGTGCTGGCCCAACTCGTGGGCCTGAATGAGAGTGCCATCGAGCTCAAGCTGATCTTCACTCGCAATGGGCTGGTGGAGACACTATAGCCATCAGGTGACAAGTTACTACCTGGGAATTAGGAGTGCCTTGATTTCGTCGGCGTGCTCTCGGTGGAGGGGCTCCAGCTTCGCCCAGACATCCCAGGCAGCCGCTTTTTCGCCGGCCTGGACCAGTTCCATGCCCAGCGGATAGAGAATATCCACATCCTTGGGTTTGCGTTCGTCGGCCTTCTGCAAGGCACGGGCAGCCTCGATGTGCTTGCCCTGGTTGGCCAGAGCCTTGCCAAGTTGATGGAAGGGCCGGTGGTCCCGGGGGTTGATAGGTGCCGCCAGGGCATAGTACTTCACTGCGTTCTCCCAATCCTGCGAGTCGAGATAGATGTCCCCCAGCCACATGGCACAGTAGAAGCACTTATCGTTGGCCTTTAGACCCAGGAGAAAATGCTTCTGCGCCTTGACCTTTTCATCCGCCTTGGAAGCGCAGGCCCCCAGCAGCAGATGGGGTGTCTCATCCAAGAAGTCCTTCTCCCAGTCAGCCAGGGCATCGACAACATCTTCACAGCGCTCGTACTGCGACGCAATCTTGGCCATGGTCAACGCGGTTTCGTAGGAGGGCTGCAAACGCTGGAGCTGTTTGAAACGGGCGGAAGCATCTTTGTATTCCCCCAACTCCACGAGGACCGGAGCTAACTCTGTGAGCAGTTCTGGCAACCGCTTCTGACCCCGTAGTCCATCTTCCAGCACGGCCTTACTTGCTGACCAGTCCTTGCGCGTGGAATGGACTCGAGCCAGGTCCAGGAGCAGGTCCACGTCTTCGGGTCGAAGTTCCAGCGCAGCAGCCAGTGCTTCCGCCGCCCGGGCGTATTCCCCTACTTTGACCAACGCCCGGCCAAGATGACCCAGCCATTCCCCCTTGCTCTCGGCTTCATCGGCCATGAATTGCAGGTGCGGCAAGGCCCTTTCGTACTGCTCCAGTTTAAGCAGCACATGGATCAGATTCTGCCGGTTCACCAGATCCATGGGGGAACGTTTGAGCCACTCTTCGAGGAGTTGTGCCCCTTTTTCAAAATCGGCCTTCTCCACGAACTTCTTGAATTCCTCGAAGACCTTTCGGGATGCGTCTTGGTCAAAAGAAGACTTGGCCACCGCATCCGTAGTCGCCACCGCGACTACGTCAGTGGCAACGGCTGGAACCACCTCAGCAGGTGCCACCACGGTATCCGGAGAGGCCGGACTTTCGCTGGCACCAGTCACGTCTGCGGGAGCAACAGCATCTGCTGGTACCACCTGTGCGTCGGTGAGGGGGGTGACGGAATCCACCGATGCGGCCGCGGCGACATCCGCTGGCGGCATCACGACAGCATCCGAGTTCACATTGAGGGCGAGCACGATGTCGACTGTGGCGAAGGCTGCTTCCGGGGCCGTCTCAAGCTCGCCAGTAACGTCAGTCAGGGGGGCCTCCCGAATATCAGATGCCAGTGACGCACCACCGTCGGCCGGAACCTCAGCGGCTGCCTCGGCCTCGGGGGTTGCCGGGGCTGGAGCTGGTGCGACCTGTTCCTCGGGCTTGGGGGCCTCCTGGCAACCGATGCCCAGCGCCGTGGCAATCATGAGAACGAGAACCATTTCGAAACGACGGCCTGTCATGGATGAACCTCCTGTTGCGCGCCCCCATTCTCCCAGATAATGGCCAAAGTGGAAAGACCTTCGCGCAACCCTGCGATCTAGCGCCAGAAACCCTTGATGCGCAAGCGGTCGGCGACGCTGCGCAAGGCCCCGTCCAGGAGGACCGAGGCCCCCAGCGCCATGGCCCGGGGGCGGATCGTCCCCTTCCGAAGATGCCGGAATACCTGAGTGGGGCGAGCATAGAAACGCAGCATTCCGAGGCGCTGAACCGAGATCAGCTCCTGCACCGTCATCCCCTCAGGCGAATAGATCAGCTCGTCACGCCCCGATGCCCAGTTGTACCACGAAGTGAACTTCTCGAATTGTCGACTATCAATTTGGCCCCGCAGCTCTTCGTAGAGAGCCGACCCCGGATAGGGGACGGTGATGGCGAATTTGGCAAAGTCGCAGTCCAACTCCATGGCAAA
>CALGBT010000320.1 GCA_937884235.1 uncultured Pseudomonadota bacterium | reverse complement strand
CTCATTGAGGTTGGTCGCATCAAGCCGGACCTGCTGCTCCTGGATATTGTGCTGCCTGGGTTGGATGGCATAGAGGTTTGTCGTCGCATCAAGAGCAATCCGTTTCTGACCACGACCATCGTCGCAATCTCGGGCAAGGCGACGGTCGAGATGAAGGCCGAGATGCTGGCTGCTGGGGCTGACCTCTTCCTTGAGAAACCAATCTCGATTCATGTTTTGCGCAAGCAGGTGGCTGAGTTGCTTGAGGGCTAAGAGTTGTTCTGTTTCCCGCGCATCAGGGCGAATCCTCGGTCGAGTATGTAGACAACGTTGAAGGCGAATAGCAGGCCCGACAGCATCAGAAAGCGTTCCTTCAGATCCGCCAGGAATGGCGCGGCGGTGATGGCTTCGAGAAGAGTCAGTCCGATGAACACCACGTAGACGAAGACCGAGAGTTTGCCCAGAATGGTGGGACGCACTCGCCAGGTCCGGCCGGAGGCGTACACCAGTGCTCCGCCGCCCACGGGCAGGAAGAATCGCGCCAACGCCAGGGTGGTATACCAACCAGGGACGTAGCCCGCTCCCCAGGCACCGATGCAAACTGCGGCGTTGATGACAATGTCGCAGACCGGGTCATAGATGCGTCCGAAGTCGGTGACCGTATTCGTGAAGCGTGCGTAGTTTCCGTCCAGCACATCGCTGAGTGCGGCGACGATGAAGGCGGTGGTACCCAGCAGGAGGACGTCGCGATTGCCGGGGAAGAGGGGGAGCAGCGTGGCGAGAAGTGGAATGGCCATGAAGCGGTAGGTGGTCAGAAAGTTGGAGAAACCGAACCGCTGCGCTAACTTTCCGTCATTGCCGCGAACCAGTGAGAGTTGAGACAGCAGGATGACACTGCCTCCAGCAAACCACACAATAGTCGCGGTGATGGGTATAACGAAGCTCAGACCTGCAGATAACCAGGCGAGTATTGCCAGTTGAACGGCCAGTGCGCTGGCAATGACTGCTAGGTTGCGGAAGAAGCTGCGCCGCAATTCCGGGAGTTGATTCGAGTAACCAAGGCCGAGGGAGATGCCCAGGGCAAGAGCGCTCACGAAACCCATGGGGAGCCACCGCGCCGCGGCGATTCTCCGTCGCATGAGTGGGAGGGCATTGCGCAGGTCGGGCTCTTCTCTCCGTACCGTCGTCATTCCCATTGCCGGTCCTCCCCTGGCTAGTCGCTCATGCTGTAGGCACAGCAGGAATCTGCTCCAGCCGTCGCCCCACTAGTGCGGCGGAATCAAAGCGTTCGTCCCGCTCCTTCTTAAGGCAGGTCAGGATAGTCTCGGCGAGCAGGCGTGGCAGTCCAGGCTCAAACTCCAGTGGGTCTGGAGGGGCGGTGAAGCGATGATGGGAGAGCACCTCTCCCTCCTCGAAGGGCAAATGGCCCGTGAAGAGCCGAAACATGAGGATGCCGGGGGAGTAGATATCGGTGCGCAGGGCCAGCGAGTCGCCAATAATCGGC
>CALGBT010000319.1 GCA_937884235.1 uncultured Pseudomonadota bacterium | reverse complement strand
CGTTACCGCTCGGGCCGGCAAGGATCTTATCTCTTGCGTGGTCAGCGGCATGGTCACCATCGGCCCCCGCTTTGGCGGTGCGGTCGCCGGTGCGGCACTTCACTTCAGCCGGGCCTTTGAAGATGGCAAGACTCCCGTCACCTTCGTCAACGACATGAAGAAGGCCGGCATCAACATCCCCGGCATCGGCCACCGTATCAAGAGCGTGCAGAACCCGGACAAGCGGGTCGAGCTGCTCATTGACTACGCCCGGAACAACTTCCCGAACCACGAGACGCTTGATTATGCTCTCGAAGTCGAGAAGGTGACCACGAGCAAGCGTAACAACCTCATCCTCAACGTGGATGGCTGCATCGGTATCCTCTTTGTCGACCTGATGAAGGCCTCCGGGGCCTTCACCAAGGAAGAGATGGACGAAGTCGTGGCGATGGAGGGTCTCAACAGCCTCTTCGTCCTCGGCCGGACCATCGGTATGATGGGCCACGTGTTCGACCAGAAGCGGCTGAAGCAGCCCCTCTATCGACACCCGTGGGACGATATTCTTTACGTTTAGGTAGTTGACATAGACATATCGCCAATGCGGCGAAACGCTACAATAACCTGGAGGTAGAAACATGGCAGCAGCACGCAATAAGATCTTAGTGAAGACCACCCTCGTCGAAATGGATGGGGACGAAATGACCAGGATCATGTGGCAGATGGTGAAAGACAAGCTCATCTTTCCCCACCTGGATATCAAACTCGAGTACTACGACCTCGGCCTCGAGAAGAGGAACGATACCGACGACAAGATCACCTTCGATTCTGCTGAGGCGATCAAGAAGTACGGCGTCGGCGTCAAGTGCGCCACCATCACGCCCAACAAGGCGCGGATGAGCGAGTACAACCTGAAGCAGGAATGGAAGAGCCCCAACGGCACGATCCGCGCCGCCCTCGACGGCACCGTCTTCCGCGGCCCGATCCTCGTCAATAACATCCCGCCAGCAGAGCGCGCCTGGCAAGACCCGATTCACATCGGCCGTCACGCTTATGGCGATGTCTACAAGAATGCCGAGATCGCCGTTCCGGGTCCGGGCAAGGGCGAAATCGTCTTTACGCCGGCTGATGGCGGCGAGACAGTTCGGCTCACCATCCAGGACTTCAAGGGCCCCGGCGTACTCCAGGGGATTCACAACACCGACAAGTCCATTGGCAGCTTTGCCAAGGCTTGCTTCTCGTATGCCTATGACCTCAAGGTGCATCTCTGGTTCGGCACCAAGGATACCATCTCCAAGACCTATGATGCCCGCTTCAAGAAGATCTTCGAGGAAGAATACGAAGCCAACTGGAAGGGGAAGTACGAGGCCGCTGGCATCGAATACTTCTTCACCCTCATCGATGATGCCGTGGCACGTATCATGCGTGACAAGGGTGGCATCCTCTGGGCATGCAAGAACTATGATGGTGACGTCCTCTCGGACATGCTGGGCTCGGCCTATGGCAGCCTCGCGATGATGACCTCAGTGCTGGTCTCCCCGGATGGGCATTACGAGTACGAAGCAGCCCACGGCACGGTGCAGAAGCATTACTACAAGCACCTCAAGGGCGAAGAGACTTCGTCGAACTCCATGGCCCTCATCTTTGCCTGGGCCGGGGCGCTCAAGAAGCGCGGCGAAATGGACGGAACCCCCGACGTCGTTGACTTCGCCGAGAAACTGGCGAAGGCAGCAACCGATACCGTCGAGAGCGGCGTCATGACCGGAGACCTGCTGCGAGTAGCAATAGAGAATCCCAACAATCGCAAGGTCAACACCGAAGAGTTCCTCGATGCCGTTGCCCAGCGGTTGGAAGAGAAGCTCTCCGCCTGATAGTACCTCGTTCGATCACGCCGTAGTCTTCGCCTCCGCCGTCATCGTGCCGTTGACGTCCAACGCAGTAGCGACCTACTCGTCGGGGGAGACGACACTACTCGCCACCCGAGCCCATGAGCAAAGACCCCATGCTCGGAAATCTCGTCTTCCCCCTCGGAGGAACGCGGGCATCGCCCGCCAGGGGGGCCGCGCTGCGGTGGCCGAGTCGTTACTGCGTCAGCCCGGGTGTGGGACGCGCTGTCCTGGCCGTGCCGGTGCCACGCGGCCCACGGCTCGGCGCCGCTGGCGCCTGCCGCCGTGGGTACCAACGTGGGCGAGCATGGTAGTGGCGGGTGGGGCGTCGATGGAGACATCGGCTGACGTTGTGTTGGTCCGCCGTCGCCTTGACAGTGCGGAGGCTGAGCCTGCGGTCACCGGTTTCGGGTGAGGGAACTGCTTTGCCCGTGCGGACCAGGCTATGGCGAGATTCCTTCGGCGGCCCGATGGGCCGCCTCAGTCACCGTCAGTGCGGACCATTCGACAGACCAGGTCTCGGTCCGTGCTGCCTCGTCCCGGATGGTTCAATATGATGGTGACTGAGGGGCCACCGGCCCCGAAGGAATCTCGCCATAGCCCTGCCAAGCGGGCAAAGCCGGTGCGTACCCAAATCCGATTGCCGTAGGAATTGACGCCGCGCTGCAAGGCGACGGCGGACAAACTCTACGACACCCGATGACAAAGGCAACCAACAGCTACCGCTGGCCATCCACCCGCCCCACGCGCCCCCACAACGAAATCGGCCAATAGCAAACTCTTGTCTTGAGCAACTGTCTGGGCGGCTGGTAAGATGGGCCGGCGTAAAAGGAGGGGGAAAGATGGCCAGAGAAGCCTGGCAGAGCATTTATGGTCAGAAGCTGGTCTCGGCAAGGGAGGCGCTCTCCCGGATTCGTCGGGGGGACACTGTCTTTGTGTCCTCTGGCGCGGCGGAGCCGGTGCTCCTTACTGATACCCTCGCCGAGATGGCCCCGCTCTTCTCCGACATTGAGATAATTCATCTTGCTGCCATGCGGGAGAACTCCCCGCTGGCGGATCCGGCGTTGATGGACAACTTCCGCCATACAGTGTTTCATCACGAGAGCGGTACGGCAGGCCAGACCAAATGCCACAGTGCGGACTACAATCCCATGAACATCGACGAGCTACCCGGGGCGATGGCCCGGGGGGTAGTATCGGTGGATGTGGCGCTGATTCACGTCTCGCCACCCGATGCCCTCGGGCTGTGCAGCCTCGGCGTGTCGGTGGATGTCGGCCGGGCCGCGGTCAAGTTTGCTTCGCTGGTTATCGCCCAGGTTAACGAGAATATGCCAGAATCCATGGGAGATACCCTCGTTCCTGTGGAGCGCATCGATTTCCTGGTGGAGGGCAATACCAGCCTGCTGGAATCGTCGCCCATTGAGCTGGACCCCGTTTCGCTCACCATCGGGCGCCACGTCGCCAGCCTCGTCTCAGACGGCACTACGCTCCACCTGGACCGGGGGCCGATTACCGCAGCTGCCATGCGCTATCTGGATGTGCATCGGGACCTGGGTATTCACACCGATGTCCTCACCGATGATGTGCTCCGGCTGATCATGAGCGGGGCTATTACGAACCGTAAGAAACACATCCACAAGGGCAAAACTATCGCCTCCATGGCCATGGGCTCGCAGGGGCTCTATCAAGCCCTGGCCCGGAGCCCCCATATCGAACTCTACCCCGTTGACTACGTCAATGACCCCTTCGTCATGGCGCAGAACGACCGGATGGTTTGCATCCATTCGGTGGGCCAGATTGATCTTACCGGACTGGCGCATGTTGGTGTTGAGTCCTGTCCCCAGACCCGCGGCCTGCCCAGCACCAACTTCATGGAAGGGGCGGCCCGCTCGAAGAATGGCTTCAACGTGCTGGTGTTGCCGTCAACTTCTCCCGATGGCCTGCGCTCCAACATCGTGGCGGAGAGTGCGGGAAGGGGGGCGGTCCTTCCCCAGGCCCGAGTCGAGTACGTCGTCACCGAGTATGGCATCGTCAACCTCTTTGGGCTGGCCATCAGAGACCGAGCGATTTCCCTCATCTCAGTAGCCCACCCGAAGTTCCGGGGGCAGTTGCTTGAAGAGGCCAAGCTCCTGAACTACGTGGGCCAGGACAAGATCATCCCTCCGGAAGCCGGGAGCGTCTACCCCAGCCAGTACGAGTACACTCGTACCCTTGGGGATGGCACCGAGGTCTTCTTCCGGCCGGTGCGGCCCGGGGACGCACGCCGGCTGCAGCGGCTCTTCTACTCCCTCGATGCCGAGACCGTCCGGCTGCGCTACCACGGCAGCAAGAAGACCCTTTCCTACGACGAGGCGCATCGCCTTGCGACGGTAGACTACAGTCAGGACATGGCGATTATCGGGCTGGTGGGACCGCGCGCCAACCCCGTGGTCTGTGGGGAGGGACGCTACACCTTCGACCCGTCCAACGGCATGGGCGAATTCGATATTGTTGTGCACAAGGACTATCGGGGCAAGGGTATCGCCTTGATCCTGGCGGCCTACCTGAACCGGATCGCTTATGCCAGCGGACTGGCCGGGATGTATGCGGTGGTGATTCAGCAGAACTCCGCCACCAAGGCCCTCCTCGACCAGGCTTGGCCCACGGCCACCAAGACCTTCGATTCGGGTACTACCATCTTTACGGTCAAGTTCCCCGAAGAGGACGTTGTCCGCCCCAAAGACAGCATCGTCGTTTACTCGGGCCGGTTTGGCGATTTCTCCTATGGCGAGAACCACCCCTTCAACCCTGGACGCGCCCGGGTGGCATTGCGGACCATCGATGAGGCCGGTTATCTGAGCGAGCCGTGGATTCGCGTCGAGGAACCGCGCATGATCACCAAGGAAAGGCTGGTGCAGACGCATTCCCCGGAATTCGTCGATGCACTGCACAAGGCCAATCGCGGCAAATGGCTCGACGAATTTGTGCAAGTCAACCTGGGTACCGATGACTGCCCGATCTTCAAGGGGATCTTCGACTATGTCCTCCTCTACGCCTCGGCGACGGCAACTGGCGTGGACCTGATCATGAAGGAGAACGCCAACGTCGTCTTCAATCCACTAGGCGGTTTCCATCACTCCAGCCGTCGCCATGCCGAGGGCTTCTGCTATGTCAACGACGTCATCCTGGCCATTGACATGTTTCTGGCCGGGGGCTATCGAGTGGCCGTCGTTGACATCGATGCCCACCACGGCAATGGCGTCCAGGATGCTTACTACCGCGATGACCGCGTGCTGGTGGTCTCGACCCATGAAACGGGCAAGGCGCTCTACCCCGGGACGGGTTTCGAGAACGAGATCGGCGAGGACATGGGTGAGGGTTTCACAGTCAACGTTCCCCTGCCCACGGGCAGCGATGACGAGGTCTTCTTGCGGGCCATGGATCGGGTTGTGACCCCCGTGGTCAAGAGCTTTGCTCCCAATGCGGTGATTGCCATCATCGGCACTGATGGGCATCGTTCCGACCCGGGCTCGGGACTCAACTTCACCAACAACGGACTGGCCGATGCTATGGAGCGCATTCGGGACTACAGCAATCACCTGCTGTTGCTGGCGGGCGGGGGCTATGACTTGCGTAGCACGACGAGGGGTTGGGCCCGCATGTGGGGCGTTGCCAACCGTATGGACGCGCTCCCGGACTATCTGCTGGTGATGGGGGGGGCCTTTATGGGAAATGCCGGCTTGCAAG
>CALGBT010000318.1 GCA_937884235.1 uncultured Pseudomonadota bacterium | reverse complement strand
GACTTGCGGCGGGGTCGGGGAGCGGCCAGTGAAGGCGGACTGCATCGCCGAGCCAGAGGGGGCAGACTTCGTCCTGGCAGAGGGTGATGACGAGGTCGATAGCGGTGCTGCGGAGATCCTCAACAGACTTGCTGTGCTGGTGGCGGGCATCGATGCCTCTGGCGGCGAGGGTCTGGAGGGCCAGTGGGTGTGGTTTCGTTGGGCTGGAGCCGGCGGAATAGATGGTGATATGGGGCGGTGCGAGGTGGCGGGCGATAGCCTCGGCCAGCTGGCTGCGGGCGGAGTTGGCCACGCAGAGGAAGAGGATGGAGCGTGGTGAGAGGGCGCGGACGGTCTCCAGGTCAGGGCGCCAGGTTGGGGTGTTGGAGTCGGGCATGTTGGCCTCCGCTGGAGATGGGTGGTACGAGTAGAGGATGTATCAGGTGCGGTGTTCTGGCAAGTGGTATTGGTGGCATTGAGATGAGTAGCGCAACGCGTGGGCAATTGTTACAATGGCCCTTCGAAGACACGGCGCAGCCGTGATGGGAGGAATTGATGGGGCACTTCCGAAAAGCGATGTTGTTGGTGGCTCTGCTCGGGCTTGCTGGGTGCGATACTGCGGGCTCGGTAATCGGCCTGCTGGATGGCAAGGGCGGGACTGATGTGCGCGCTGGTGATGGTTCCTCCCTGCCGGACGTTGCTGGCGACGAGGAGCTGCGGGGGGAGGTTCCGTCGGTTCTTCCGGAGTTGCCGTGGGAGACACAGGCGGAAACCGTGGAGTCTTGCGAAGGTCCGCTGGGCTGCATGCTCGACCCATGCGAGGAGAACGCAGACTGCACATCTGGCTTCTGCATCCAGCATCTGGGCGACGGCGTCTGCACGCAGGAATGTATGGAAGAGTGCCCCGAGGGGTGGGAGTGCAAGGATGCCAGCGGCTTTGGTGCTGACCTGGTGTACGTCTGTGTCTCGCGCTTTGCACAGCTCTGCCAGCCGTGTGAGGCGAGCACTGACTGCTCGGCCAACGGCATTGCCGACGTCTGCCTCCCCTACCCTGAAGGGAGATTCTGCGGGGCGACATGCAATGCCGAGAAGGGCTGTCTGGAGGGCTATTCGTGCCAGGAAGTGAAGACGGTGGAGGGTGTTGCGACCATGCAGTGCGTGGCCGATGCAGGCATCTGCTCGTGCAGCTCGGCGGCGGCCAAGCTGGGGCTGTCGACGGGTTGTGCGGTGGCCAACGAATTCGGCTCGTGCGCGGGCAAGTTGCTCTGCGTCGAAGCGGGTTCGCCGCCGGCTGCCTGCGATGCGGCCACTCCTGCGGCCGAGGTTTGTAACGGCGTGGACGACAACTGCGACGGCGTGGTGGACGAGACCGGCTGCGACGACGGCAATCCGTGCACGGACGACATCTGTGGCGGCGAGGGTGGATGCGTGCATGAGCCGGCCGAAGGCAACTGCTCGGATGGCGATGCCTGCACGCTCACCGATCATTGCGCCGCGGGTGCGTGTGTTGGGACCCCCATCAACTGCAACGACGGCAACGTCTGTACTGATGACAAGTGTGATGACCTCGAGGGCTGCGTCTTCACCGACAATACCCTGGCGTGCGACGACGATGACCCGTGCAGCTTTGGCGACCAGTGCGCCAAGGGCGAGTGCGTCAGTGGAGTCAAGGTTTCCTGCGACGATGGCAACCCTTGCACAAGCGACGTCTGCGACGAGGTGAGCGGCTGCCTGCACAGCCCCGCCACCGGGCCATGTGACGACTCCAACCCCTGCACCAGCGGGGACCACTGCGCAGCGGGCAAATGCGTTTGGGACAAGGCTCTTGACTGCAACGATGCCAACCCTTGCACCACCGACCTCTGTTCACCTGACAACGGTTGTGAGCATCTGCCCAACGCGTTGACGTGTGACGATGCCAGCCTTTGCACCCAGGGCGACAAGTGCAGCGAGGGGGCGTGCAAGCCGGGCAATGCCGTGGACTGCGACGACTCCAACCCTTGCACGACTGATAGCTGCAACGCGCTGGTGGGTTGCCTCCATACTGCGAACCAGGAGCCATGTGACGACGGCGACCCCTGCTCCACCAAGGACCAGTGCTCCGGTGGCTCCTGCATTGGCACGGGCTTGCTGGGTTGTGACGACGGCAACCCCTGCACCAACGATTTCTGCCAGCCCATGGCAGGCTGTTCCCACAGCAACAATCAGGCCCCTTGTAACGATGGCAGCGTCTGCACCATCTCCGACATCTGCGCTGGCGGCAGCTGCGTTCCAGGCAAGCTGATGGCCTGCGAGGATGCCAATCCCTGCACCAAGAACGGCTGCGATCCGGCCGCCGGCTGTACCTACACGCCGCAGGCAGGGGAATGCTCGGACAACAATGAATGCACTACCGGGGACCATTGCGTCGGTGGCACCTGCGCGGGCCAGGCTCCCATGGATTGCGATGATGGAAATCCGTGCACCACCGACAAGTGCCTGCCTGATGGCGGCTGCCAACACACGCCTTGGGTGGGCTCCTGTTCCGACGGGGACGTCTGCACTGGCCTCGACCAGTGCCAGAACGGTATTTGCGTCGCTGGTCAGGTCATCGACTGCGATGACGGCAATCCCTGCACTGACGATTCCTGCGAAGCTGCCACCGGGTGCAAGCACGCGGCCAATCAGGCGGCCTGCGACGACGGCAACGCCTGCACTGCGGGGGACATCTGCAAGGCCACGGTGTGCGGCAACAGCGGACCGGTAACCTGCGACGATGAAAACGTCTGTACGACAGACTCCTGCGACCCCGCCAGCGGCTGCAGCCATGCCCTCAACACGCTGCCCTGCGATGACGACGACCTTTGCACTGTGAAGGATGCCTGTCAGCTCGGAGAGTGTGGCCACGGCGGGCAACTCAACTGCAACGACTTCAACCCCTGCACCGACGATTCCTGCGACCCGGAGATTGGCTGCCAGTACACTCCCAACGGGGCGGCTTGCGACGACGGCAATGCCTGCACTGAAGGTGATTCATGCAGTGCTGGCCAGTGTCTGGGTGAATCGGCGGTGGTCTGCCAGGACAACAACGTGTGCACCAACGATACTTGTTCGCCCAAACTGGGCTGCGTCTTCACCAACAACACCGCGGCCTGCGACGACAGCGACGCATGCACCACTTCCGACGTCTGCTCCGAGGGGCAATGCGGTGGCAACGGCGCGCTCAACTGCAACGACGGCAACGTCTGCACCGACGATTCCTGCGACCCGAATTCCGGGTGCATCTTCACTGCCAACAACGTCGGTTGTGACGACAGCAATGCCTGCACTACAGGTGACGTATGCGCCAACAAGGTCTGCGCCGGGCCCAACCCGGTGACCTGCAACGACAGCAAGGCATGCACCACTGATAGCTGTGCGCCCCTTACCGGCTGCGTCTACACCCCCATCACTCCTTGCTGCGGCAATGGGGCGGTGGAGGCTGGCGAGGAGTGCGATGACGGCAACGTCGCCAACGGAGATGGATGCAATTCCGGTTGCCAGTCCGAGAATAACGTCAAACACTACGACGGCTGGAACTACTTCTACAATAACAACGCCGTCGATATCCATAGCAAGCAACGGGCCATCGAAGCGTGCCAGCACCGCACCGGTCAGGCTTGCTCGGATGGCTATGGCCAGTGCGGCAACGCCCACTACGTCAGCAACAATACAGCATGCAACTGCAACAGCGTCCATATCTGGTACTACGGAATTGACAGCGGCGGTTTCATTTGGGGTGGAGATGAAGCCGGCGGCGTAGCAGTGAAATGTTCACACCCGAGCTTGAGCTGGTACTAACATGCTGCGTCTCCATACGCTCCTCCTACTTTGCAGTCTCGCGCTAGGGCCCAATCCGTCCGGTGCCGTTAGTCTTTCGCTGCAATCTGAAAGCTCCCCCTACCCCGGCATCACCTTGAAGAGCTACAAGACCACCAGCCCGAAGACCAACCTGTGGGTGGTCTTTGTGGACCTTTGCACGGCGCGTATCCACGTCGCTGCGACCAAGACCCCCTCAGCTATCAAGACGGCAGCCTCATGGGGGGCCTCGGCCGGTGTTCAGGTAGCGGTCAACGGTGACTTCTACAAGACCGGACCGGTGCGAGTTTACGGCAAGGCCATTGGCGACGGCCTCGAATGGCCACTCAACCAGCAGGGCATTGACCCGGCTTACTCCTGGGAGTGGTTCTACCAGGATTTCGGCTGGATAGCCTTCGGGCATGACTCGGTGGAGTTCAGCCACACCAAGTGGGTGAAGAAGAACGTAGGTGGGCTTACTGCCGGCTGGAAGCCGGGCGACGTGGTGACAACTCATCCTGCGGGTACCCTTGCGCTGGTCAGTGGCTTTTCTGAACTGGTCATTGAGGGTTCCCCCGTCAAGTGCTCCAGTCCCACAGCGGACGACTGCTTCCCGGACCGCTCAGACATGCGGGCCCGCCATCCGCGCACTGCCATGGGCATCACTGCAGATCGGAAAACGCTCATCCTCCTGGTGGTGGACGGGCGCACCTCGGCCTCCATCGGCATGTACGGTGCCGAGTTGGCGGAGGTGATGGGCAAGCTGGGGGCCTGGGAGGCTTTCAATCTGGATGGCGGCGGCTCGAGCCAGATGTGGGTTTCCGGCAAGGGTACGGTGAACAATTCGGTGGGCAACAACAACGGGGCGCCGACGCGCTCCGTTGCCAACCACTGGGGCATCTTTGCGGGACCGGCGGGGGGCAAGGCGGTACGGCCGCAGAGCTGCATTGCGGAGCCGCCCTGCAAGGTCCTGGGGGCCGGGGGCGGCACCATTGACGATTCCGAGTCCTGCTTCGTGATGTTTGGTCCGAAGAAGTACTGGCGGGATGAAGCGGTGGGTTTTCAGGGTGGCCTGCACTGGACCAACGCTTGGAAGACGTCGGTGCCGGACAACTGGGCCTGGTGGCGGATTCATCTTGCGGAGGCTGGGCAGTACAAGGTGGAGTATCACGGCACGCCGGCCTTCTCGGTCTACAAGAAGGTCCATTACGAGGTACGGGCTGGCGGCGCGAGCCAGGTCCTGGAGGTGAATCAGGCTGGGGCCGACGGGTGGACCAACCTGGGCACCTGGGATTTCAAAGCTGGCGGCGAGCAGTGGGTTGCTCTGTATGACGATTCGCCCGGTTCCGTGGCTGCAGACCAGCACATTGTTGCCGATGCCATTCGCCTGACCAGGCTGGGTGCGTGGTGCGGCAACGGGGCATGCGATGGGGGTGAAAGCTGTGGGTCGTGCGAGGCAGACTGCGGTACGTGCCCGGTGTGTGGTGACGGTCAATGCAACGGGGACGACACTTGCGTCAATTGCCCCGGTGATTGCGGCGCTTGCCCGCCGGAATGTGGCGATGGGGCGTGCAACGGGGCGGAGTCGTGTGGCGATTGCCCGAGCGATTGTGGCGAGTGTCCGGCGGCGTGCGGCGATGGGGCGTGCAACGGGACTGAGTCGTGCAGCGTTTGCCCGGGCGATTGTGGCGGGTGCCCGCCCGCTTGCGGCGACGGAACATGCGATACGGACGAGGATTGTGTGGCTTGTCCCGACGACTGCGGCGTTTGCTCGGACCCGTGCGGTGGTGGGG
>CALGBT010000317.1 GCA_937884235.1 uncultured Pseudomonadota bacterium | reverse complement strand
GAATGTGGACCCCATTCGCTACGGTCCCCTCGAGCATCCCGGCGATGATTTCAGCTACGATATTTTCAGCCAGACTGGGGCCGCGGTCTGGTTTGAGGCCACGAAGCTGTTGGGCGGGCTGGAGCCCACATTGGTTCTGGCGACGGGCGAATCGCAGTCCGCCATTCGCCTCACCACATATGTCAACGGAGTCGCTCCCCTTGTCGACGTCTACGACGGCTACCTGGTGCACAGTCGTGCGGGGTTCGGAGCGCCGCTGATAGAGAGCGTCTCCCCGCCGGATCCGACATTCATCCGCACCGATCTGGAACTGCCGGTGCTGGTGCTCTCAACGGAGACTGACCTGGTTGACCACCTGCTCGGCTACCACCGCGCACGCCAGTCCGATGGTCCCTGGTTTGCCGGTTGGGAGATTGCCGGAACGGCCCACCTCGGGGCCTACACTCTGGGCATCGGCGATGAGGATGATGGGTCGGGCAGTGCCGACCACGCCCTCTTTCAGGCGATGCTGACTCCGCCCTCGTCGGTTTACTTCGGCGTGCTTACTTGCGAGAACCCCATCAACGCTGGCCCGCAGACCTACGTGGCCCGTGCCGCCCTCGCCGCGCTGAGACGATGGGCAAGTGAGGGGACCGTTCCCCCCAACATGCCGCAATTGGAGTTGGATGAGACTGGCATGGACTATCTGCACGACGAAGTTGGCAATGCCCTTGGGGGCATCCGCACGCCGCAGGTCGATACGCCGGTGGCCAGGCTCTCCGGACTGGGCGAAACCGGCTGGAACTTCTGCACCCTCTTTGGCTCCACTGTGCCGTTTACCAAAGAGGAGTTGGCCAACCTCTATCCGACCCCCGATGCCTTCTTGCAAGAGTGGAAATTCTCCCTCAATGCCGCGGTGGATGCGGGCGCAATTCTGCCCCCAGACGCGGCGGTGCTGAAGATTGTGGCCGAGGCCTACTCCCAGGGTCGCTGAGCCCATGGTCAGAGGTAGAGGAAGAGGACTTCTTTCTCTTGCGATTTCGTTGTCCGCCCCTGTCGCAGGGCGTCTCAGCTACTCCGCAGCCGCTGCGGGGCAGGCCACCCGGGACGGAGCGAGCAAGACGAAGCCTGGTAGCGACACGAGCACATGCGATTCGTCAACGCAGGTCTCTGGAACCACCACCTTGATTTCCGTTTCGGACCAGGATTCAATCTCGCCAGTGGGGACGGTGGCGTAGGCAGTGACTACTGGATAGCGGAGGCTGGGGTCGGTGGCGAAGGTCACCTCTGCCTCGGCAGTGCCGAAGTTCCGGCCGCGCAGGGTCAGGACGTCGCCGGGAGCAACGACCTGGTTGGCCCCGGCTCCCTCCAGTTCAGTGATGGAGGGCAACTCGGGGACGGGGCCGTGGGCTATGGCAACGGGGTTGTGGCTGACCATGGTCTTGCCGCCGGCAACAACCGTCACCGGTTCGACCATGGCCACCATTGGCGCCCGCGCTCGAATTCGGCTGTCAGACCAGGACGTCACCTCGCACTCCGTGTCCCCGACGCGCACGGTGCCCGCGGCTTCGCCGAAGCCGGCCCCAATGACAGAGAAGAGAGCCCCTCCGGCCACCTGGTCGGGGACGACGTGGGAGAGGTAGGCTTTGGGGTACCCTTCGCCCCGGGCCGTCGGGGCGGCGAATGCCACGAGTGCCAGTGCCAGAAGTAGTTGTCGCATCATCTCACCTCCAGTCGTAGGGTACGAAGTTGGTGGTTACCTGCAGTGCCGGTTCCAGGTCGTAGGTCGCTACCAGATTTCCACGCAGGTCGTAGATGCCCCAATCCATCTGCGTGAAGTCGTCCGTCCGCGTGTAGCAGTTGCAATCCCCAGAGAGCACCCCGGTAGCGACAATCTCGTTAATGCGGGTAGCCACTTCGGTTTCCATATTGAGGACCAGCCCGTTGCGAAAGACCAGATCCCCTGTCTGCCCTGAGCGGCAGCGTAACGAGTAGTCCAGGAAAGGATAGATCCAGACGCCGAAGGGGACAGGCTCAGGGGAGTTGTTGTCGTACCAGCCGATTTCCCGGGCTTCGCTGCCGTCAAGAGGCACTTCCACGAAGTAGAGTTCGACAACGACGTAGGCACTGTTCGCCACCCCCGGGGAGGCACGCCCGAAGTAGCGTTTCTCACGGTACTCGAAGCCGTACAACAGGGCATCGTGCTCGGGTATTGACCCGATGTGATGCCAACGGAGGCATCGGTCGCCAAGCCGTTCGTCAGGGACGAGAACCGAAAGATCATCGATGACCGGTGTTGCCTGCAAGAAGGACTCAGGAATACGGAGCACTTGCAGCGGAACCGGGTTTTCATTGCCACAACTGTTGCTGCTGTTTTCCAACATCAGTCGCTTGCGCTGCAGAACCAGCCCACTGGAGTCCGGTGTCCACAGTGGTGCGTCTGGGAGCACGCCAGTCGCACCTGTGTAGTAATCGTTGACGTCGAGGTTGCCACCCTTGTCATCCTGGACCGCTCCGAGATAACGAACGAAGGTCCGGTCGGGCACGCTGTAGAGTTGGTATCCACGGTGGATGGGGACAGGGTTCAACTTCGGCGTCTCGTAGATGGCGATGGCCAGCCACTGTCCGTCGGGTGAAAAGGTAGCGACTCGGGTTCGAGCCAGGCCGGATACGTGTACGTTGGGCAGGAACCAGACTCTCTCCCCTCGCCGGTAGAGGGCCAGTCCATCAGCCAGCACCACGACATAGTGCTCACTATCAGGGGACCAGCTAACCTGACTTGCTCCCGTCACGACGCCATTGACCGCACCGTCGATCTGGCCCTGTTCAACCTGCGACCCGTCCTCGTTGAAGCTGCCGTAGTGCAGTGCCGCCTGTTTGGTCTGAAAGTCAGTGCTGGTGATGCCAACTATGGAGCGGTTGTCGGGTGAGAAATATGCGCCGTGAACCCAGGCTCCAATATCGCCACCAAACTCCCACAGGCCATCGCCCAACAGGCGGAAAACGTTGAGGTGGCCGTTTTCCGTGAATGCGCCGGCCCACCCATCGGCACTCAGTTGAAAGGCGTAGCGGGGCCAACGCTGGCCCCGGTTCAGGACGCCATTGCGGGTGTCCAGCAGCATCGGCTCCGCGTCCTGGCCACCCCAGAAAACGAGAGTGCCTACTGGGCCCCGGCCCCCGCTCCCGCTGCTTCCACCGAGCAGCCCACTGTCACCGCCTCCGCATCCGGCAGCGAGCCACAATAGACCCAATGCTCCCGCCAGTGCTGAGCGCCTCAACGAACTCACCATTTCGAATGTCTCCCGGAGGTTTTGCACAACGCCTCCTGATGCACAGTGAATAACCACAATTCTGCCTGATGGGGTAGGTGGTCGCAACAGTTTTCCGGCTGGGGCTTCACGACAAATGACCCCGTTCAAGCGCAATTCCGCCATGGTGGGTGGCTTTCCCGCGCCAGGCACCTGCTTCGTGCCCTCGACACGCATGCCATTATTGAGGGTATTGTGGGCGTATGGTATTGTCGCTGCTTGCCGGAAAGAACCGGTTGCCGAGGGTCGGGATGGAGCAAGAATCTGGGTGGGGCGTGGTGCCAGTTGGAATGGACATCTTGTTTGTGGTTGGCGGCAGTGGCAGCCACCGTCAGTGGGGCGCTGGTGCTCCCGGTTCGCACCGGCACTGCACCGGCCGACTCCTGTGGTCAGTCTTGCTGGCCGGGCTCCTGGCCGTGTTGAGTTGTCTGCCGGTTCCCGCCCGGGCCGCCGATGGTGCCGATGGCGTCATCCTGACAATCAACCAGAATATTGATGACACTTATGCCGCGTTCAAGGCCAACGATGCCAGTGGGTTCGCGGCGAATCTGCATCTGCTCAAGGCGAATCTTACCAACGCGGCCTATGTCGCCACCGTTATTGTCCAGGAGCGACAGACCAATCCGGCGTACGTGCCAGCGGCACTCAAGGCCATTCCGGTCGAGTTGACGCCGGCCTACTACATGCAGACTGTTCCCCAGCAGCAAGAGAAGCTCAAGCAGATGGCCCAGCAAATCGTGGAAGCAGAGAAATTGCTCAAGAAGCAGCAGCTCAAGGGAAGTATCACTGTCCTTCTCGCGGCCATCCAGACCTACGTCGATGCTGTGGGTTCCGTGTCCAAGAATCCCCTGACTGTGGTCATGGGAGCGAAGGATACGCTGGAGAACTCCAAGACCAACGCCACCTATATCTCCAACAACCTCGCGGCCCAAAGCGACATCGAGAAGACCATCGCTGTCATCAAACAAGAGAAGGCGGTACTTGAGAAGCAACTGCTGGAATCCAAGGAGTACTGGGAGAAGGTAAACGAACTCTGGCCGGTCTTTGAGGAGGTCTGGTTGCATCATCAGGCGGTCAAGGGGTATATCTCCACCGGTGTGGGATTGCCGGTGCCTCCACCTGCCCAACCACAGTTTGTGGCAGCGGGATACATACAGCAGCTGGCGCAGGTCGAAGGTGCCCTGGCAGTTGGCAAGCTCTCCTGGGCGGAGGCCGAGGAGATGGGCGAGGAAACGTACGACAAGGCTCTGGACGACTACTCGGGAATCCCTGCACCAACTCCGGATGACAAGTCGCAGTGGGCCCTGTTTCAGGCCGCCTGGTCCGGCTTTCTGGCCGACCTGAAGGCCCAGCGAGCCGCGGACATCGCCACGGCCCAGGCGCTGGGGGCCGAGTGGCGAGTGGCGCTCATCGCCGCGTTGACCCCGTGGATGGCTATGGAATTTGGCGGCCAGCTGGAATTGTATGACTGCTCATACGATGACATTGAGGAGGTGCTGCCGGAGCTGGCCGTGAAGTCCTACGATGCACTGCCTGACGACCCTCAGAAGCAGAGAGCCCTGGTCCTGCAGTTCCTCTCCCGCACTACGGGGCCCCTGGTGGTTCCCTCCTCGGCTCAAGACGGAGCTGCGGCTTTCCTGCAGCACGTGGGGGCCTATCCGGACCGGCTTCATTCACTGTTGGCTGACTACCGGAAGGCCACCTCCTGGCAGCGTGCCAGTGCCAGCTACGAGACCTGGAGAGAGCGTTCCTCGGAGCAGAAATTCTCCAGTTCACGCCAGGTCCTTTCTCAATCCGCCGCAATGTCAGTTCCCATGCGGGCCAACGCTCCGTTGGCCCATTCTCCGATTGGCCCAGGTTCGAAACCGTCTTCCAGGTGGAGGTCGAGGCCTTTGAACTTGCTCCGGGGTCCGAATTGCGTAATCGCCCGAAATTGCTCGATTCACGTTTTCGGCCCAGCCGCCGCGCAAAAAGGACCTGCGCGGATTTGATGTGGGATGGACTTCCTCTCGGCGAGAAAGACTGTTCCTTTCGACGAACAGCCGGGCCCGAAATCCAGGCGAAGGGCTCCAGCCCCGCCGCCCGAGCTGGCTGGCGAGAAGCCCGCCGATGGCAAGCTGGTGGCCAGGCCCGTCTGCGGCGGCATCCAGCATGACTTCCGCCTCGCTGCGTA
>CALGBT010000316.1 GCA_937884235.1 uncultured Pseudomonadota bacterium | reverse complement strand
AGCAACGGGGCCGCATCTTCAAAGAGTTGGTAAGAGCCCTGGCGCAATAAGGACAACGGGTGTTGGTATGAGCGAAATGATTGACGAGATCGTTGCTGAGGGCATGGCCGCAATTGCCGCCGCCGGCGACGAAAGGGCATTGCGGGACGTGGAAGTCGAGTTCCTCGGCAAGAAGGGCAAGGTGGCCGGCCTGATGCAGGAGATGCGCAATCTCTCTGCCGAGGAACGCCCCGCCTTCGGCAAGGACGTGAACATTGCCAAGCAGACCCTTGAGAAGTTGGTAGTGGCGGCCCGACGAACACTGCAGACTGCGACTCTGCTCAAAGAGGTTTCCGACCCCTTTGACGACCCGACTCTGCCGGGTACCGCGGAGCTGCACGGCGGCCTCCACCCGCTGACCATCGTCACCGAGGAAGTGGAAGAGATCTTTCGTTCCATGGGCTTCATCATCCCCGACTACCCGGAGGCGGAGTCGGAGTTCTTCAATTTCGAGGCGCTCAATATTCCCGGAGACCACCCCGCCCGGGATACCCAGGATACCTTCTGGTTGAAGGACGGCAATCTGTTGCGCACCCACACGTCGCCAGGGCAGGTCAGGGCGATGCGTGAGTTCAAGCCGCCTTTCAAGGCCATTTTTCCCGGCAAAGTCTACCGCTACGAGGCCATCGATGCCTCCCATGAGCATACCTTCCACCAGGTGGAGGGAATTCTCATCGACCGCGACGTTTCCGTGGCCAATCTGATCCACTCCATGAAGGTCCTGCTCGATGAGATCTTCAAGCGTGAATCTGTGATCCGCTTGCGCCCCGGGTACTTCCCCTTCGTGGAACCGGGCTTTGAGTTGGACATCCAGTGCGCGGTCTGTGGCGGCTCCGGGTGCTCCGTGTGCAAGCAGAGTGGCTGGGTGGAATTGCTGCCCTGCGGGCTGATCCATCCCAACGTGATTCGCCACGGCGGCCTCGACCCTGCTGAGTGGACCGGTTGGGCCTTCGGCCTCGGGCTCTCCCGACTGGTTATGATGAAATATCAGATCAACGACATTCGACACCTCATGGGCGGGGACCTGCGGTTCCTCGAACAGTTCTAGGAGGAATCTCATGCATATATCTTGGAACTGGCTGCAACGACACGTAGACCTGTCGGGCCTGGATCCGCACACCATTGCCGACCGCTTCACCATGTCCGTGGCTGAACTGGAAGGCATCGACGAATTCGGAGGCACCTACCATAAGCTGGTGACCGCGAGAATTGCTGCCATCCGACCCCACGAGAACTCGGACAAGCTGAACTTGCTGGACCTGGATCTGGGCAACCGCAAGGTAACAGCGGTCTCCGGCGCCCCGAATGCCGTCGAAGGCGGCATTATTGTCTTCGCCCTTCCCGGCGTCATCCTCGAAGGGGTCGACGGCAAACCGGAAGTGAGGGTCAGCGAGATTCGCGGCGTCACCAGCCCGGGCATGACCTGCTCCGAGCGAGAACTGGGATTCTCTGATGACCACTCGGGGCTGATGTACTTGCCTGCCGCAACTCCATTGGGCGTGCCGCTGACCGAGGTCGTACCCTGTCACGACTTCATCCTCGAGATCGACAACAAGTCGATCACCCATCGCCCCGATCTCTGGGGCCATCGAGGCATCGCACGGGAGATTGCGGCACTGGTCAAGCGCCCGTTGAAGGAGTTCGACGGTACCATCGACGAGGGCCCCGAAGACCCGCTGACGGTAGCCGTCGCCGACCCCGCTCTCTGCCCCCGCTATACGGCCCAGGTCTTCGACAACATCATGGTCGAGAAGAGTCCACTGTGGTTGCGGATCGCACTCTCGCTGGTAGGAGTTCGGCCGATTTCCAATGTCGTCGATGTCACCAACTTCGTGATGCTCGATGTCGGCAATCCGCTTCACGCCTTCGATGCCCGGTTCCTTGCCGGCGACACCATCGTCGTGCGCCGAGCAGGGGCCGGTGAGACTATCGTGACCCTCGACGGAGAGGTGCGTAAGCTGCTCGCTTCGGACCTGCTGATTGCAGATGCCGAGCGGGGCGTGGCGCTGGCTGGAGTGATGGGCGGCGAGAACAGTGAAATCCGGGTTGACACGACCCGCGTCGTGCTCGAGGCCGCCGCATTTGATGCCTCTGGGATCCGTCGGACCTCCTCTCGACTGGGTCTGCGCTCGGAGGCCTCGGCCCGGTTTGAAAAGGCCCTCGACCCTCTCCTCCCATTGCAGGCAACCGCTCTTTTCTCCCAGTTGCTGCGCCAGTTGAGCCCTCAGGTTACGGTGGCCAGCAGACTCTATGACGTCGCCGAGCCGCCCCCTGCGCCCACGGTTATTCGCATCGCCCCGGAGTTCATCCGCCGGAAGCTCGGCGCACCGGTGGCAACGGCAGTAATGAAGGAAATGCTGACGGGCATCTCCTTTGGCGTGGAGGAGGACGGTGACGATTTTGTGGTGA
>CALGBT010000315.1 GCA_937884235.1 uncultured Pseudomonadota bacterium | reverse complement strand
TGCTGGTTCTCGTCACTATCGCCGGTTGCGTTGAGAAGCCTGATCCGTGGACACCCTGGGGCAGTGACGCAGAGGTCAATGACGGGGACCAGATGGTAGCGGACGGCAAGGGCGAGATTGGGGTCAACCCGGCGGATGGCAAGGGCGAGGTGCCGGTTAGCTTGGATGTCCTGGACGTCGCTGGGGATAATGTGGTTGCGCCGGATGTGTCTAATGTAGCGGATGTTGCCGGACCGGACACCGGAGACGCACCGAACCCAATGGACCTGCTGGATTCGCCGGATGCGGTGGAGACAAAGGATCTGCCCGGGCTTGACGTGGAAGTGCCGTTGGACGTCCCAGTAGATGCCGAAGTTGCTGTGGAGATTGACGTGCCGTGCATCCCCGGCTGCGAAGACAAGGTATGTGGCGACAACGACGGATGCGCGGGAATGTGTACTGGCTGTCCGGGAGAACAGGAACTGTGTGTTCTCGGTAAGTGCGAGTGCATCCCAGCCTGCGAGGGCAAGGAATGCGGCCCGGACGGATGCGATGGCTCGTGCGGCGACTGCGGTGGCAACCAGGAGTGCTCGACAGCCGGTTTGTGCGCCTGCGTGGCAGAGGTGGTCGTATGTGGCGATGCCTGCTGTGCCCCTGGCGAGGTCTGCCACGCAGGCCAGTGCTGCCTGCCCGATTGTACCGGTAAGGAGTGCGGCAGCGATGGTTGCGGAGGGACGTGCGGAGAGTGCGACGACGGCAATCCTTGCACGCAGCAATACTGCGTGGAAGGAGGGACTTGTGCCCACCCATCAAAGCAGGATGGAACCGAATGCGAAGTTGTCGGCATCTGCGTGGGCAAATGCCAGGATGGAGCGTGCAGCGAGTCTGCCGTTGAAGACTGCGACGGATTGGACAACAACTGCAACGACCAGGTGGACGAGGGCTTCCCAAACTACGACAGCGACGATCAAGCCGACTGCGTTGACCCCGATGATGACAACGACGGCCTCTTCGACGACGTCGACTGCGAGCCGCAAAACGAGACGATACCCTCGTGCGCAGGCAAGGAATGCGGGGACGATGGCTGTGCCGGGAGTTGCGGCACCTGTGCTGACGGAGAGAGTTGTCAGGCGGGGCAATGCCAGGTCGTCTGCGGTGACGACCAGTGTGGTCTCGGAGAGGACCAGTGCAATTGCCCCGGGGACTGTGCCGGCGGCTGTGCCGGCTGCTGTTCCGGGGTGGATTGCCTGAGCGGGGATACACTGATCCACTGCGGCAGCAATGGTGTGGTATGCGACGAATGTACGGGCGGGAAAGTGTGCGAGGCCGGGGAGTGCGCTTGCACGGTGCAAGACCACAAGGAGTGCGCCGATGGCGACGTCTACTGGTTCGATTCGTGCGGGGTCCAGGAAGAGAAGGACGGGGACTGTGGGGAGCATGTCTGCTCGGATGGGGCGTGCCAGCCGGCTGCTTGCCCCGATGGCTTCTGCAATGGAGACGAGACGAAGTGCACCTGTGCGCAGGACTGCGGGGCGTGTGCCGGCTGCTGTTCCGGGGGAGAGTGTCAGGCGGGTACGGCCCCGGCGGCATGTGGAGTGGAGGGTGCTGCGTGTCAGGACTGTATGGCACAGGCCCAGAGCTGTGTTGACCAACAATGCCAGGTCTTCTGCGGTGACGACCAGTGTAGTGTCGGAGAGGACCAGTGCAATTGTCCCGTGGATTGTGGGAATCCGTGCAGCGGCAAGGAGTGTGGGAGCGATGGCTGTGGGGGGAGTTGCGGTGCGTGCGGTAACTGCCTCGGATGCCTCGACGGGCAGTGTGTGAGCGCCTGTCCTACCTGGACCGACCCCACTTCAGGACTGACGTGGCAGAATCCTCCATCTGCGGGTGAGTTGATGATTTGGCAGCAAGCGAGCGGGTACTGTTCCACCCTGGGCCTGGATGGCGGAGGTTGGCATCTGCCGACCGTTGGGGAACTCCGGTCTCTGATCCGGGGGTGCCCGGCAACCGAGGCCGGCGGCAGTTGCAACGTCCAGGAGGGAGTCTGTTTGGCGTGGTCGTGCCAGAATGGCTTGTGCGGTGGTTGCTCAAGTGACAATGGTCCTGCTGGCGGTTGTTACTGGCCTGATGAGATGCAAGGACAAGGAGAATGCAGTTGGTACTGGTCGTCGTCGCCATACGAGACTGACGGAGGCTACGCGTGGGCCGTCAGATTTGGCGCCGGCCTCGTTGACCCCCCCATCGTCAGCTATCCCGCACATGTTCGTTGTGTACGTGATGCGCCGTAAATGAGTAGGGGGTGACCCCTAAAGAAATGGTATGTGGAAGACGCTTTGGCGTGCTCAGCTTGAATGCTGATTATGGCGGCATAGAGCCCGGGGCCGATTGACCCATGGTGCCAGGAGTGGAATCCAGTGCCGACCGAATCTCCTCAATTGTATCATGGCCTGCTTGCCTATCCATGAGCACCCGAGCGGAACTGCGGAGGAGCCTATTCGTCCCGGAAGGAGAAACCTCAGGCCTGACTGAGGGTAGGGAAGAGCCCCTCACCGGACCGGGCACAGGGGTCCGCGTTCGCTGCTCACGATGGGAACCCCGGACCCGTAGATGGTAAGCTCGGCTTGGAGACCGCCGCCAACCTCCCATATGACGAGGCGTCCTCCGGCAAAAGTGCCTTCGTCGAGGTCATACTGGATGCCTTCCACCGCCGTCGAATTGCGGCTCCCCGCCACGGGCTCATTCCCGATGGCGACCTTGCCTGCATCGTCTGAGACGATAACCGTCAGCACCTGGCCATCCGACACCGGTTCGTAGTCCTCTTCCGACATCGGATCTGTCGGAAACTGTACGCTGCCTGAGGACGGGTCCCAGACCCGGTCTACGCCAAGTTCCCACGCTCCATCCGAGAAACTGGCCAGCGAAGCCTCACACCCTCCGGCGGCCTCGGCAGTCCCGTCGTCCATAAGCGCCGCCACAGCCGCGTCACCGGAGTTGCCGTGCCCCGGCGATTCCGTACAGCCATGTCCCATAACAAGAAGCCAGACTCCCAGGTACAACCAGCCCCTGCCTGTTCTCGCATCCATGCTCACCTCTCAGTTCCAG
>CALGBT010000314.1 GCA_937884235.1 uncultured Pseudomonadota bacterium | reverse complement strand
GGTCGGGCCTGGGCCTCACCGGGGGAGAGTTCCGCCCTGGCCCTGACTTTTCCCCTCCTGCGCATCATGGTTGGGGCGCTGGCGGGCTCTGCGCTGGGCCTCCTGATAACCGGAGGGATAATCCTTCGTCAGGGCACCGGGGCCACCATGGCCCTATTGGCCGAGCGACCCCCAACCGACCGCGCCGGACGCCCCGGCAGATTGCTCTTCTGGGCCGCCATTTCAGTGGCCCTCTCCGGGGGCGCCATTGCCCTCGTCTTGCTTCTGGAGTCCCTGGCCGTGGAGCGCTCAATCGCCTTCTTCGGGGCCGGTGGCATCTTGCTTCTCGCCATCCTGGCAGCCACCAATGCGCTGCTGTCTGGATTGCGAGAGGGAAGGGGCACAGGCCCCTTTGGATGGTGGAACCTGCTGGTCCGCAACCTGACCTTCCGCCGAACCCGGACCATGGCTGCGATTTCATTGCTGGCCATGGCACTCTTCATGGTTCTGGCCGCTGATGCTCACCGCCTGGCCGTTCCCGAGGCGACGGATCGTGCTTCTGGAACTGGTGGATTTGCGTGGCTCGCGCAAACGACCATCCCCCTCTTTCGCGCGGGGCCCGATAGTGAGGGGGCGATTCCGACGTTGACCGGTCCCGGCAATCTTGTTGCCATGCGCCTACGCCCCGGAGACGAGGCGAGTTGCCGGAATCTGAACCGGCCCCAAAATCCACGTGTGCTGGGAGTTCCCGCCAGGGATTTGGGGAACATGGGAGCTTTTCAGTTCGCCGAGACCTGGAACGATGCCCCCCGCAGTTGGGAAATCCTGGACGAGAGGCTGCCAAATGGCGAAATCCCTGCCGTGGCCGATCTGAACACCATTGTCTGGTCACTGGGAGTGCGCGTAGGTGACGTGGTAGAGGTCGTAGATGACCGCGGGGAGACTCAGCGCTTGCGATTGGTTGGAGCCCTGGCGAATTCGGTGCTGCAAGGGGCTTTGATCGTCAGTGAATGGCCATTCCGCCGGCTCTTCCCCACGGCAGTCGGCTATCGTCTTTTTCTCATCGACGCAACGGCCGATGGGGGTGGCCAGAGGGATGTGGAGTTGTCGCAGAAGTATCGTGATTATGGGTGGGTTGCCGAATCGACTACGGATCGGCTGGCGCAATTCATGGCAGTGCAGAACACCTACCTCTCCGCGTTCCAACTTCTCGGAGCCCTGGCACTCATCCTTGGGGCCGCGGGGTTTGGTATCATCGTTCTTCGCAATACGTGGGAGCGCCGACGCGATTTTGCTTTGCTGGCTGGTCTCGGCATCTCGCCGTCACGCTCCCGCCGTTGGTTGGTGGTCGAGCACCTTATCATGATGGCCGGCAGTTTCGTTTGCGGAGTGGTTCCAGCAATGGTCGCCCTGGCCCCGGTTCTGCGTCAGGGGGGAGGCTCCGTTGCCTGGGGCGGACTGTTGCTGACCATGACATCTTCGCTGGTGGCTGGTATCATCGCCACGCTGGTGGCCGCCTGGTGGGGTCACAAGGACACTATCATCACTTCTTTGAGAAGGAACGCCTAGCATGAAACCACAGAAAATGCTTACCTGGGCTCCCATCGTCATGGCCGGTCTGGCTGCTGGAGCGCTCATCTGGCTCTCGGGCTACGGATTCGAGGAAGCGACCACTCAACGCGGCCCTGGAGCAGAGGCCGCCGCAGCGGAGAGCGCCGCCGACAGCATCCCCTTTGCCACGGCCATCGAGCGCCAGGCAGGGGATGGTGTGCCCTCGACGCAGACAGCGTCATGGCCCGGATTTAGAGGTCCGGACCGCACCGGCATCCTGCAACTGCCTGAGTTGAAACTACTGACACGATGGCCAGACAAAGGCCCCGCAGTGAAGTGGCAGGTTTCCCTTGGCGAAGGATACGGAGGGGCTGCGGTGGCGGCGGGCAGAGTCTATGTGCTCGACCACGAGAAGAAATCGAAGAGGGACGTGCTGCGAGCCCTCTCCCTGGACGATGGCAAGGAAATCTGGAATGTGTCCTATCCTGCTGCAATGAAACGTAATTTCGGTTATACTCGCACCGTCCCGGCGGTGGGTCCCGCCTTCGTGGTTTCACTCGGTCCCCTGGGGCAGCTGCTGGCGGTATCTCCGGACAAGGGAGAGGTTCTGTGGACCGCCGATCTGGTGGCTGAATACCAGGCCGAGATTCCTCAGTGGTACGCTGCGCAGTGCCCGTTGGTGGACGGCAAGACGGTGGTAGTCGCCCCGGGGTCAGCGTCGCTGCTGGCAGCATACGATGGACTTAGCGGTGAATTGCTCTGGCGGATAGACAACCCGGCGGGTTGGAAGATGACCCACGCCTCCATCGGCCTGGCCACAATTGGCGAGCGCCGTTTCTATCTCTATCCTGCGGACAAGGGACTGGTGGTTGTCGATGCCGAATCGAGAACCGTGGTCGTTGCGGATGATACCTGGCGCGTGCGGGTGGCCAACGTACCAACACCCGTCTTCGTGCCTCCCAACCGCGTCTTTGTCACCGGCGGCTATAACGCCGGCAGTCGGTTGGCCCGGATTGACGGAGTCTTTCCTGCCCCCATGGACCTCACCACGCTTTGGGAAGTCCCTGCCGAGGAATTTGGTTCCCATATCCAAACCCCGGTCTTTCATCAGGGCTGCTTCATTGCGGTTAACGAGAAGGAGCAACTTGCCTGTCTCGATGAGACCGGCAAGATTCGCTGGACCAGCGGCGCCGAACTTGAATTCGGCCTTGGACCATTCATCGTTGTCAACGACCTGGTCTATGCTCTGGCCGCAGACGGCACGCTTCATCTGGGGCGTCCCCACGGCGAGCGCCTGGAGATGCTGGCATCAGCCAAAGTCCTGGCAGGCCCCGATGCCTGGGCACCGCTGGCTTTCGTCGACGGTTTGCTGCTGGCCCGCGATCCGGCACAGATGGTCTGTTTGCAGGTGGGAGAGTAGCCAATGGTCCGGACCATCGCCCGCCGGGGTCGCGTCCTCGCTGCCCTGGTGGGGCTGACAATCATGTTGGGAGCCTGTGCGCGCACCGAACCGGGCCCTGCAAATGAGACGGCAAAGACGGTCCCGGCTGC
>CALGBT010000313.1 GCA_937884235.1 uncultured Pseudomonadota bacterium | reverse complement strand
GTCCAGCAGGAGCGTCAGGGACTCCTCGTTGGATTCTTCGATGCATTCGAAGTAGCAGAGGCCGTCGTCGGGTCCGCAACCCTGGATGCAGAGGAAGCTGTCCAGGCAGTCGGCATCGCCGTTGCCGCCAAGGCAACTGAACACTTCGCCAAGGCACTGAGACATGAGGCATTCGCCCTGCTCCTCCGGGGGAAGCTGCTCACACATCAAGCCGATGCAGTCGGAGAGATCCTTGAAAGCCTGCAATTCACTCTCAGCCGCGGCGCCAAAGCAGGTGGCCCAGCAGATATCATTGGTGAGGCCGCAGCCTTTGGCGATGCCGCACTTGAAGACATCGCCGCAAGTGGGACCGGCGGGGACAATGTCCACGGGGACGATTTCAGTGGCGACTTCCTCCACGGAGATCTCCTGCGGGGCGGTATCCTGGGGTCCCGGCACGTCGGTCACGGTAGTCTGGTCGGCCGAGAATTCGTCCACTGCGACTATGTCGAGAGGAGGTGGTGTCCCGTCTGCCAATCCGTCAGGAACGGAGATGTCAGAGGTTGCAATTGTGTCGACCGGGCTACTGCCGGAGTCTGTTGTGTCGCTGGTGCCAGAGGTACCGTCCTGTTCCAGCAACGGCGATCTGCCGGAGCTACTGCAAGCTGACAATGCCATGGCGAGGAGCAGTGAGAGAAACCCGTGTCGACACATGTGACCTCCCAGACTTCTACAGGGCGAATATCTTCAAGTTATCAAAGTAAACCCGAGAGTCCCAGTCGTTGAACCCGAAAGCGCCGCCCCGGGCGGGCTCCCGGTCCTTGACGCTCAGCACCAGGCTCTCACCCAGGAACCACTTGACCTCGCCATCCAACCGAATGACCTTGAAATGGTAAGTCTGACCATCCGTTACCTTGTGAGTGCTCTCTACTGCCAGGCGCCCTTCGCCATGCTCATCGTGGCGGGCGATGGTGTTGATGGAGTTCTTCCAGCCGCCAAAGATGATGATGTACCCCGAAGCATGCTCCGGGCGGTCCCCACCGAACTCAAACTTCATGTCCCCCTCGAACTGTGGCTTGTTGCCCTGGACCGAAGTGGCATCGAATTCTATGCGGACGTTTTCTGGCAAAGAGACGCCCTTGAGCCAGACCCCCTTGTTCTGGTTGGGGCCATCGCCGGTGAAAAGGCGACCGTCCACAACCTTCCAATGCTTGGAAGTGACATTCCAGTGGTCCAGCCCCTTGGCGAAATCCTCCTCGAAGATCAGTTCGCCACCGGTGATGCCGGTCTCTACTGGATTTGGGCGGAGTCGGGGTCTTTTCTCGCAAGCCGTTGCTGCCAGCAGCAGCAAGGCGATGATTGGCACTGAGATTCGCAACATCGTCGGAGTTCTCCTCTGGTACTGCTAATCATTGAACATGTCTTCGACGTCGTCGACCCCGGGGAGTTGTACTTGAGCCATGATGGAGCGGGCCAGCCCCAGTTCGTCGGTGGTCTCTCGCAGGCGCACAGAGCAGACGCGTGCCAGGCACCAGAGCATCTTTACCGACAGGGCCGAATACTCACGAATGATCTCATAGAAACGCTGGCGGCTCATTACCAGACAGAGGCTCGGTTCCAGGGTGGTAACCGTGGCCGATCTCGCCGAGCGGTCAATGAGGGAAAGCTCGCCGAAGTGATCTCCCTCGCCCAGCGTGGCAATGTCAACGTCCTTCTTGCTGACCTTGACCTTGCCTTGGAGCAGGACGAAGAGCGCGTTGCCCTCTTCGCCCTCGTCAAAGACGATCTCGTTGGCGGCGAAACTGCGCTCTTCAATCAGGCTGATGACCCGCAGGAGTTCATCGAAGCTGAGGAACTTGAAGAGGGGTACTGCCTTGAGCGTGTTGATCTTGCGCTGCGTCAGCTCCGCACTCTGGGGCTCGGTTTCCAGGATATCAATGAGGATCGTTGTAATGTTGTCTTTGCCGCCCCGGGAGTTGGCATGGCGGATGAGGTTGTCGGCTGCCTCGGCGGACTGGACATCCCGCAGTAGTCGCAGGAAGTCATCAGTGGAAGCCGTACCGTGCATTCCGTCAGTGGTGAGTAGGAAGCGGTCCCCCGGAATGGGCGAGACTTCCAGGGTATCGACCTGCACCGTTTCGTAGATGCCTACAGCGCGGGTAATCGCGTTGCGATACTTCGCTTTGACCTCGGTCTTGGATGAGATCTTGCCGAGTTTCTTGAGTTCTTCAACAAGGCTGTGGTCACGGGTGAGCTGGTGAAACTGGTCTTGGCGCAGGAGAAAGAGTCGGCTGTCGCCGACATGGGCGACGAAGATCTGCTCGCCGGCGATGAGGAGCACCACTGCGGTGGTTCCCATGCCGGTCAATTCTCGCTCGTCTCGGGCCCGGGTGAAGATGGCGGCGCAGGCACCGTGGACCGCGCTGACAAGCATCTCCGACACGTTCTCCTTGGTTGCCTCGGCGTGGCCGGAGGAGAATTGCTGTACCACTTCATAGTGATCGCCGATGTACCGATGGATCTCATCGCAGGCCATGCGGGAGGCGATTTCCCCGCCAGCCGAGCCGCCCATGCCGTCGGCGATTACGTAGAGTCCAAGGTCTTCGTCCACCAGATAGCTATCCTCGTTGAACTGCCGCGCGAGGCCCACGTCGGTGCGGGCGTCAAAAGTTACTTTCACTGGTGCACTCCCTGTCTCAGAAGGTGAAATCGGCCTGTACGTACAACCACTGTGCGGCATCGCCGCGGGGATAGCGATAGAGCCCACCATCAGCGCTGTCTTCGAGGATGATGGGATCGCTCTCGTCCAGATCGGAGAAGGCGCCGCCGGGTGCAAAAACGCTATAGCCGGCAGCCAGTGCCAACTGGTCTGAAAGCAGATAGCGAGCATAGAGGTCAAATTCGACCCCCAGGCTTGTATCGACGGTCTCGAGGTACGAGGCTGCAGGCTCGCCACCCCAGGGGAAGGCTCCGGTGCTCTCGTAGAGATGCAGCGAGTGCAGCTCCATGGTTATGTCGAGGCCCTTGAGGGGCGTTCCCTGGAGCTTGCCGCCGACGTCCCAGATGTTGGACTGGTGCCAGATGTCCATGCGGCCGAAGAGGCTGTGGCTGGTGGGGAAGAGCGGTACCCACGAGACGGCCTGATTGTTGGCTGGATCCACCGGACTGGTGTTGCCATCGCCAGAGGCCAGCTCATAGAAGATCGAGAAGGATAGAGGCAACTTGACGGGGATGACATACCCGGCATCGGCGTGGAAGAAGACGGCATAGAGGCTGTTGTCCTTGGTGGCGTTGTCGGTGGGACCTTGCTCAGTCACTGTGCCAAACTGAACTGCGCCTTCAAAATCGAAGAAGACACTCTTGTGGAAGGGCAGCTTGCCACCTATTCGCGCCCCGACGGTACCGACATTGCGCTTGCCGCTTTCCCGGTCGTCGCCCAGATAGAGCAGGTAAGCATCAATGTCCAGATCTTCGATGTATGGTGAGGTGATGTAGGCACCACCAAAGAGCACGTCGTTGCCACCGAGGCTGTTGCGCTCGTCCACCCACGAGAAGAGCAGGTCCGCTTTGATATATTTCTGGTATTTGACGGTCAGGTCCAGACCGTCGAAAGACCTGCCCGCCTGTTCCCAGTCGTTGTTGCCGATCATGCGTCCGGCACCGAAGTTCCAGACCTGCCGACCGGAGCGCAGGGCCAGAAGATCATCGCCGAAGCGCATGTCGAGGTAGGCTTCGTGGACGCGCAGGGCGCTGTCCCGATTGGCATCTTCGGGTCGGGGCATAGGGGAGCCGTTGATATCGGTAGCCGGTCCCAGGTCTTCTCGCTGGAGGAAGAGTGTCGATGACCCCCATTGGCGGGCGTCCTGCAGAGTGACCCGGGCGTTGAACCAATCTGCCGGGGCGATATCCAGGCTGATGCGAGCACGATGGCTGGCCAGGAGGTTCTCGTCGGCATCGATATCGTAGTTGAAGTACTTGTGTGCATTGCGGAACTCCGGACGAATTCGGAGTTGACCAGAGAAGTCGACCCGCTTGCGGGCGAGTTCTTCCTCGATGGCCGTCAGCTTCTTCTCGTCCCCGGCAACTCTTTGCCCTAGTGCGTCGATTGCGGTGGTGTTCTTGGAGACGATGGAACTAAGGCCCGTTACCTGGCTTTCCAGCTTGCCGACCTGCCCTTTGAGCTGGTCAAGCTCAGCCATCTTCTTCTTGAGACCGGTGAGCCCTGTGGACTGCTCCTGGATATACTCCTGGAGCACTTCCAGATCAGTGGCCAGATTGTTGATGCGGGTGTCCAGCGCATCGGTACGTCGGCGTTGAGCATTGGCATCAAGCGAAAAACTGACGCAGCAGATAAGGGCAACGATACTCCACGCAATGGTCCGCATTAGAACCTCCCAGATGCTTCGCGCTTAAGATAAGACAGCTTAACGAAAGCTACCATATAACGGGGTTAAGTCAAGCAACGGAGAGAGGCCACAGGAAGGGGCAAAAAAGGGTTCAGGAGAAGGAATTGTCGAGGCGCTGGAGAGATTGCTACTTGTTGGCGATGAGGCTTTCCACAACCGAAGGATCGGCCAGGGTGGAAACGTCACCGAGCTGGTCTTCTTCGTTGGCCGCAATCTTGCGGAGAATCCGACGCATGATCTTGCCGGAGCGGGTCTTGGGCAGCCCCGGTGCCCAGTGGATCACGTCCGGGGAGGCGATGGGGCCAATCTCGTTGCGCACGTGCTTGACCAGTTCAAGTTTCAACTCGTCGGTATACTCGAAGCCCGTCATCAAGGTTACGTAAGCGTAAATGCCCTGCCCCTTGATGGGGTGGGGATAACCCACCACTGCGGCTTCGGCGCAAGACGGGTGCGAGACCAGAGCGCTTTCTACTTCGGCGGTGCCCATGCGGTGCCCGGAGACGTTAATGACATCGTCCACGCGGCCGGTAATCCAGTAGTAGCCATCCTCGTCACGGCGGCAACCGTCGCCGGCAAAGTAGTAACCCTTGTACATTTCGAAGTAGGTGGCTTCGAAGCGACTGTGATCTCCAAAGATGGTGCGCATCTGGCCGGGCCAGGGTTGGCTGATGGTGAGAATGCCGGAGACGCCGTTGCCGGTCAGTTCATTCCCCTGCTCGTCAACGACTACGGGCTTGACCCCGAAGAAGGGAAGCGTCGCCGAGCCCGGCTTGGTTCCCCATGCGCCCGGGAGTGGAGTAATCATGATGCCGCCGGTTTCCGTCTGCCACCAGGTATCGACGATGGGGCAGTTGCCATGACCAACAGCTTCGTTGTACCACTTCCAGGCTTCCGGGTTAATGGGCTCGCCCACGGTCCCGAGGAGCTTGAGGCTGGAAGTGTCGTGGGCCTCGACGAAGGAGTTGCCCTTGGCCATGATGGCCCGAATTGCCGTCGGTGCGGTGTAGAACTGATTCACCTTGTGGCGTTCCACCACGTCCCAGAAACGCCCGGCATCCGGATAGGTTGGGACGCCTTCAAACATCATGGTGATGGCGCCGTTCTGCAGGGGCCCATAGACGATGTAGGAGTGGCCGGTGACCCAGCCGATGTCGGCGGTACACCAGTACACGTCGCCATCATGATAGTCGAAAATGTACTTGTGGGTCATGGCCGTGTAGACCATGTAGCCGCCCACGCTGTGCTGCACGCCCTTGGGCTTGCCAGTGGAGCCGGAGGTGTAGAGGATGAAGAGGGGATCTTCGGAGTCCATCTGCTCTGGCTCGCAGTACTCGGCGACACCTTCCATCTCCGCATGCCACCAGAGGTCTCGACCGTCCTGCATCGGCACTTCTACGCCGGTGCGCTGGACGACGATGATCGTCTGCAGGCTCGGCGACTTGGCCGCAGCCTTGTCCGCATTGGTCTTCATCGGAACGTTGTTCTTCGCACCGCGCAGGCCAGTGTCCTGGGTGACCAGAAGCTTGCAGTCCGAGTCGTTGATGCGGTCGGCAAGTGCGTCTGGCGAGAAGGCTCCGAAGACGATGGAGTGAATCGCACCGATGCGGGCGCAAGCCAGCATTGCGAAGGCCAGTTCAGGGATCATCTGCATGTAGAGGCTGACGCGATCGCCCTTCTTGACGCCATTGGCCTTGAGCACGTTGGCGAACTTGTTGACCTCGGTGTAGACCTCTTTGTAGGTGTAGCTACGCACGTCCCCTGGGTCATTTCCTTCCCAGAGAATGGCGGTCTGATCCCCCCGGGTTTCCAGGTGGCGATCGAGGCAGTTGACCGTGATGTTGGTCTTGGCGCCGAGGAACCACTTAATGCTGATCGGGCCCTTGCGCATGTCGTAGTTGTATTCCCAGACTTTGTCCCACTTCTTGAACCAGACGAAGTCCTCTGCCACTTCACCCCAGAACCCCTCAGGATCGTCGATGGAGCGCTTGTACATCTCCTGGTATTGCTCGAAGTCTTTGATGTGAGCGTTGCCCGAAAATTCGGCTGACGGGTAGAAGACGCCGTTCTTCTCTGTGATGTTGCCCATTGAGTTCCTCCCTCTGTCCGCACCAGTTCAATTGAGCGACCACGTGATCCCCACCATGGGAGTCCCCGGGGCCCAGCGACGGCTTCAGATAGCATGCTGGATCGAGCACTGTCAAGGGGAAACGGGGCGGATTTCAGGTCTTGCGTCATGGCAAAATTATGCACTGCGCAACAAATAAATTATTAGCCGTTGGCGGGCAGTAAGAAACGCCATTGGTGACGGCACTCTCTAGACACTTCCACCCCTCGGAAATTTCTGGCAGAATTGTGGCAACCGCACCTGCAGGAGGAGAATATGCCAGCAGAAACTGTCTCGATGAACCGGTCCACCCTCCCCTTCATGCCCAAGGCGGAGCTGCATCGCCATCTTGCCGGTTCCATCTCCTCCGCTACGCTCCTGGAGGCCAATCGTCGCTTCGGAGTGGAGTTGCCCGCGGTAACCGTCGCCAAGTTGCGAGAACTGACGGTGCTCGAGCGGCCCATGACATCCCTCCAGGAGGTCTTGAGTCGCTTCGAGTTCTTCGCCAACATCTGTATCTCTGCCGAGGTCGTCGAGTTCCTGGCCAACCGGGCTGTCGCGGACGCGGCCCGGGAGGCGGTACGATATCTGGAGCTGCGCTTCTCCCCGGGCTTCATGGCCTTCCGCCATGGTCTTGCCCTGGAGGCGGTAGTCGAGGCGGTGATCGCCGGCTCCCAGGCGGCAGCGCAAGAACGGGGGATGGTTGTGCCTCTCATCGCCATCGCTTCCCGTGAAATGGGGCCGGAGGTCTGCCTCCGTACCTTCAAACTGGCGGCAAAGTACCGACCCTACGTGGTGGGCGTGGACCTGGCGGGGGATGAAGACAACCATCCTCCAAAGCCCTTCTTCGCGGCCTTTGACTATGCCCGGGACAACGGCCTGGGCATCACCGTCCATGCCGGAGAGCAGACTGGTGCCGAGAATGTGCGTACGGCCGTGGAGATGTTGCATGCAGATCGTATCGGCCATGGCATTCGGATCGTCGACCATCCCGACATCATGGAGCTGTTGGCAACCCGCAATATCCCCCTCGAGATATCCATTACGAGCAACTACATCGTCGGTGCGGTTCCCTCTCTGGAAGCGCACCCCGTCTGTCGTCTTCATCAGTCCGGGGTCCCCATTACCATCAATTCCGACGACCCGGCACTCTTCGGTATCGACCTCACCGGTGAGTTGGAGGTCTATGCGCGTATCTGCAATGCCGGTCCCGGCGACCTGCTCCAGCGCCAACTTGATGCCCTTGAATATGGCTTCGCCCCAGAGAGTGATCGCGCCGTTGTGCGAGAACTGCTGCATTCCTGGTGGAATCGAGTATAGGTCGCTAGGCCCTTTCCAGCATCGCCAACAACTCGCGGGCGTTGTCAGTAGCCTTCCCCTCGAAGTGGTTGTTAAAGAACACGTATAGTTCCTCAGCTTCAGTGGTCATCTTCTGCAAGCGAGGAAGCCACTGAGCCAATTCCCTTGCCGAGTAGCGGTAGTCGTAGCGCTCCTCAGGACGTTGGTGCGTCCACCACTTTGCTTCGTTGCGTCCATGGAAACGCACATAACCGACGGGCGAGGTGACTGTGTCCATGGGGGGGAGAAGCCCGGGGAGTCGTGGTTCGTCCACGCAGCAGAAGCCGATCTGCCTCTCCCTCAGCCATTCGAAGAAGGATTCCTTGATCCAGGCTGAGTGCCGAAACTCAGTTACCAGCGGAAAGGCCTTGAACTGGGCCATCAGCTCTTTCAAGTAGGCCCATTGAGTGCGAGTCGGCTTGAATGAGTGGGGGAACTGGGCCAGCAAGCACCCGAGCACGCCAGCCTCGGCAAGGGGCTCCATGGCCTTGCAAAAGGCGATGACGTCTGCAGGTTCGTAGCGCCGTCCATGGGTAAACAGGTCTGTTAGCTTGACGGCAAAGCGCAGCCTGCCGCCGCTCTTCTCCAACAGGCGTGTCATGGTATCCGGGGTGGGCAGTCGGTAGTAGGTGTAGTTGATCTCAAGGGCACCAAATTGCTGCGAGTAGTACGCCAGGAACTCCTCTTTCTTCGTCCCAGGCGGGTAAAACGGCCCGACCCAATCGGCGTAGCTGAATCCAGATGCGCCGAGGTGCACTGCTGTGAGTTCCATTCTGAGGCCTCCGTTTTCCACCCTACCTTCGGCAGTGTGTCTGCGGCAAATCTAAAATTGACCGACCACGCCCGCCAAGGTATCCTTTGCGGCGCATCGAGGGGTCTGCTGATGAGAGAATGGTTGGTTGCAATGTTGTTACTGTCCGGGGCGGTGCTCTTCTCCTGTGAAAGCGGGGGCGAGAACTCCAATGGCCAGGCCTGTACCAGCCACGATGATTGCGGCGGCAGCCAGTTTTGTGTTCAAGGCATTTGCAAAGAGCCCGGTTGTACCTCCGATGAAGAGTGCCCGGCCGGATTCCAATGCCTGGCCTCCGGGGCCTGCAAGAAGGATGTGGAATGCGAGGCTGATACCGATTGCCCCCCGGGTAAAAGTTGTTCCGACTATGCGTGCGTTGGCAACACTTGCAGTCCAGATGGCCAGGCATTGCCCTGCTTCATCGGCTGCCATGAAGGCAAGAAGTCTTGCGTCAACGGCGATTGGACAAGTTGCGACGCGCCGCCGGTGCTCGATGGCGAAGCGTGTGGCAACGACATCGATGATGATTGCGACGGCCAGGTAGATGAAGAGTGCGTGCAATGCACCCCGGCTTCAACTCCCCTCCCCTGTTCTACCCCCTGCGGGGACGGTGAGCAGGCCTGTGACAACGGCATGTGGGGAACGTGCTCAGCCCCGACAGACTGTATCTGTGACGACCCCGGGGCGGTGGACGAAGTCTCGTGCGGCAACTGCGGAGCAATGGCACGCACTTGCAAACAGGTCGAAGCCACCACCCTCTACATGTGGGATACCTTCGGCCCCTGTCAGGGCGAAGGCATCTGCGAGCCAGAGCAGGAAGAGGAGACTCCTTGTGGTTTCCAGTGTGGTCGCCAGGTGCGCGTTTGCGGCGAGGAGTGTGCCTGGGGCGAGTGGACGGAGTGCCAGGATGCGGGCATGTGCATGCCCGGCGACACCGAGGACAAGGCGTGTGGCAACTGCGGCAGCCAGGAGAAGATCTGCGGCGAGGACTGCTACTGGCAGCCATGGGGCAGCTGCGCCGAAGGTCAAGGTTGCAAGATCGGCGAGAACGAAAGCAAGCCTTGCGGTAACTGCGGCACCATGAAGCGATACTGTGAAGCGAGTTGCCTTTGGGGAGACTGGGGAAATTGTGTGGATGAAGGGGCCTGCGCACCCGCCGAGAAGGATACCGATCCCTGCGGCTTCTGTGGCACCAAGTCTCGCACCTGCACAGACTCTTGCACCTGGGGCTCCTTTAGCAACTGCCAGGAAGGTGGAGAATGTGATCCCGGCGATGCTGCCTCTCAACCCTGCGGTCCCAATACCAGTCAAGGGATCTGCGAGAAAGGCAATCAGACCAAGACCTGCAACAACTCCTGCATGTGGAACTCCTGGGGTTCCTGCCTCGGGGCAAAATACCCGCAATCCGAGATCTGCGGCGATGGCATCGACCAGGATTGCAATGGCTCGGACAAGACCCAGCCCGACCAATATGAACCCAACAACAGCTGCAGCAAATGCTACTGGATCGATGGTGACGACCCGGTAGTGACCCTCTATCCCACTTTCGATACGCTGGGCGGTAACTCCGGCGGCTCCGATACCGACGACTACTTCTGCTTCAAAGGGGTGGACAACTGGAACATGTGGCCCACCGCGGAGCATATCAAGATCGCCCTGAAGAACCAGCCAGCCGGGGTCGATGGCGACCTCTTCCTCTACAAGGGGTACGCAGATTGCTCTGCCGGGAACTCGGTGGCCTCCGCGGTGACCATCGGCGGAGCCAACGAAAGCATCGACTGGGAAGAGACCGGTGAGGCAGACGATGCCACCTACTATGTGCGGGTGCAGAACTGGTCGGAAAAGGCCAACTGTTCGCAATCCTATACCCTTGACATTCAAGGACTGAAATAGACCTCAGGTTGGCCATTCTGCGGTAGGGCAAAGATCGTTGCCGCAACTCCCTGCACCAGATTATTGTCTTTTTCCAACGTGTTGTGTATGCTGTCTTGCTCCACTCCCCGGAGCAGACGTCGTTCGGGGGGGGGCAGGAGGGTTCACAGTGAAGCTCAAGCACGATTACGATGGACTGCTCGAATTGCTCGACTCTCGCCGGGCGCAGGCGGAGAAGTTTCTGTTGTTCCTCGAGAAGAAGACCAACTGGCTCGTCGCACCAGCATCAACCAGGCATCATCTCAATGTTCCCGGCGGTTTGCTGCAGCACTCGTTGATGGTCACCCGCACCCTCCTCGATGTGCGAGATACTCTGTCACCAGACTACTCCGATGAGGCCTGCGTTATGGTCGGTCTCTTTCATGATGTTGGCAAGGTCGGGGCTCCCGACAAGCCTTACTATCAGGTGGTGCGAGGACCTGGTGGCGAGTTGGGATATCGAGTCAATGAGGATCTCGTGGCCATGGGTATGGCAGTGCGTAGCCTCTACCTGATAGCCCCCTACGTCAAACTTACTGACGAAGAAGCGCAGGCCATCTGCTACCACGATGGCCAATATGTGCCGGACAATCTGGTGGTGAAGAATCGCGAGTGTCCGCTGACGCTCATGCTGCACTTCGCCGACCTCTGGTCCTCTCATCAGAAGGAAGAGGTCGAAGACCTGGCCCATGTCCGCCAGCTGTTGGAAGAGCTCCAATGAAAAGTTGGAAGGTCAATGTAGTGACCCTCTCAGGCATGCCCGGCTCCGGGACCACCACCGCTGCCCGACTGATTGCCGAAGCGACCGGGTTGCGTCACGTCAATACCGGGGCCATCTTCCGTGAGATGGCCCGCGAGCGCGGCGTCTCCCTCAACGAGTTTGGCAAGCTCGCGAATCAGGACCCCTCCATTGATCGGGAACTTGACGCCCGTCAGATCGAACTCTGTCGAGGCGGCGGCATTCTCCTTGAGGGGCGTCTCGCCGGCTATATGTTAAAGGACGCCGGGGTCGATTGTCTGGCCGTCTGGCTGGAAGCACCAGTTGATGTTCGCGTCAGCCGCGTCTCCAATCGCGAAGCCCTTCCCTTCGAAGCTGCCCGGCAACTCTCCATGGAGCGGGAAGAAGATGAGCGGCTAAGGTTCGTGGAGTTCTACGGATTCGATCTGGCCAGAACCGAGGTCTATGACCTTGTTCTCGATTCTTCCAGGCTCCGCCCCCCTGCTATCTGCGAGGCTGTTCTTGTCGCTTTGCGGTAGCCTTTCCAGGCCCCACACCCGACCCTCGATCCATCGGGTCCTGATGGAACTGTCCACTTTTTTGCCACCTCCTGCTCTGCTGCTAGGATGGCATCGGCGGAAAAGTGAGGGATATTATGAGCCTATCTGCAAACCTGGCCGGTCTGATTGACCGTAAGAAACTGAAATTCTCAATTCTGGCAGGGCTGTTACTCGGGGCGGGACTGACCATCTCCTTTGTGGCCCACGAGCGCGCTGAGGGCGAGCCGAAGTTCAGAGCCATCGCCCAGTCCATGCTGAATGTGGCCTCTATGCTTCCTGAGGATTTTCTCTCTGGCAAGCAGCCGGCTTCGCCGGATGCCCCCGTGCCTCCCGAAGATGTGCCTGCCGAGGACATCTTCGAGCCGGCAGATTTCCTCGATGCCAGCATGGAACTCCTGCTTGAAGCCGGGAAAGGTGGCGGCCCCGCCCAGGTGCAACTGGAAAGTGGTGAGCGGCTTACCTTCTCAATTCTCTCCCGCCTACAGGCCGAAGTGGAGAAGGTCTACGGCGACTATGAGCCGGTGGAAGCGGCCTTCGTCGCCATCGACCCCCATACTGGCGAAGTGTTGGCCCTGACGGGCTGGGCCAATGGTGAACTGGCTCCCCATCGGGCGCTGCAAGCCGATGGCCCGGCCGCCTCTATCTTCAAGATGGTCTCCGCCGCGGCCTTGGTGGAGGAACACAATGTGCGGACCGAAAAGGAGTTCTGCTACCACGGAGGCCGGTCCGGAATCTCGAAACGCCTGCTGGAGCCGGATCCTGAAAAGGACAATGCCTGCATGACCTTTTCGGCGGCAATGGGCAAGTCAGCCAACGTCATCTTCGCCCGTCTGGCTGACAAGTTCCTCGACCGTGAAGAGATGAAGCGCTTCGGCGAGCGCTTCGGCTTCAATCGGGTTATTCCCTTCGTCTGGCCGGTGGAACTCAGCAAAATGGAGGTCCCCAAGGACCGTTTGGAGTTTGCCCGTATGGCAGCCGGCTTCAGCCACTCCAAGCTCTCTCCGCTGCACGGTGCGTTGATGGGGGCTGCGGTGGCCAATGGCGGCCTGATGATGCAGCCGCAGATTCTACAGTCGGTGGATGCTGCTGACGGGGAGGAGATCTTTCGCAGTCAACCCCGGGCCTTTCAGCGGACCATGTCGGCCAAGACTGCTACCAAGCTCGCCCGCATGATGGTCACTACCACCACTGAGGGCACGGCCCACAAGTACTTCGCCCGCACCGCCCCGCAACTCAAGGGTATCAAGGTGGCAGGCAAGACGGGGTCCCTCTCCCAGGTCAAGAACGGCGAGCGCCTCTATCATTCCTGGCTGGTTGGTTTCGCGCCGGCCGACAATCCCCGCATCGCCTTCGCTTCCCTCGTCGTCAATGGGCCGAAGTGGCGAGTCAAGGGACCCTACGTTGCCAAACGGGCGCTGGAAGTCTTCTTCAAGGAGACCGCTGCCGCGGTCGACAAGGTGGCTGCCAGGTAGTTCCCAGGGGCCCCAAACTGTTTGCGTCATCTCGGCCATTCTTCTAGAGTAGAGTCCGTCACCAGCCTTCCATAGCACCCCGGAGTCTAGACCCATGCTGTGTCGGCTTCCCGTCTACCCTCTCTTCTTCTCGGGCGTGGCCGGATCGCCCTACCATGAGTTCTGGGCCCGGCAGTACGGCGAAGTCTCTCTCCCTCCCCTGGCGGAGGCCCGGTAGCGGATGCTAGAGCGCAAACTCAGCGGTTGGCAGGCAACTCTGCTGGTGGTCGGGGCGATGGTTGGTTCTGGTATCCTGGCCACTCCGGCGCTGGTGGCCGCCAGTTCATCGTCGGCGACCATGGTGATGCTCTTCTGGCTCGGAGGCGGATTCTACGCCATGATGGGGGCACTCTCTCAGGCCGAGTTGGCGGCCCGGTATCCCGAGGCCGGAGGGGACTATGTCTTCCTGCGGGAGGCTTTCGGCAAGCTCACCGCTTTCCTCTCGGGATGGGTCTCGCTAACGGTTGGTTTCGCTGGAGCTATCGCTGGATTGGCGCTTACGTGCGCCGATTATCTGGCCCGTGCTGGCTTGCCCCTGGAGGGTTACGGCGGGTTCGTGGCCAGTCTGATTATCGTCGCTCTCACTGCAGTCAATCTGCTGGGGGTGGAGAAGGGTAGCGCCACTCAAGCGATTCTGACCGTAGGAAAGGTCGTCGGTCTCCTGGTGCTGGCCGTGGTGGCCTGGTTCGGGGCCGGCCCCGCTCGCCCCATGGCGGCTCCTTCGGCCCCCATCTGGGCGGCCCTGCTGCCCGTGATCTTCACGTACTCCGGGTGGAACGACTCCATCTATCTGGGCTCAGAGATTGTCCGACCCCGCCGCAATTTGCCGCTCTCGCTCATTGCGGGCACGGCGGGAGTGACCCTCCTTTACCTGCTCTTCAACTTCGCCTATTTGCGGGTCACTGCGGGGAGTGCCGGCAGTGGCGATCTGGCCGCAGCTGCAAGCATGGCCGAGCGGACTCTCGGCGGCCAGGCCTCCCTCGCAGTATCGGTGCTGGCGGCGCTGATGCTCCTGGGGACCATCGCCGCGCTGGTGGTTTCAGGTCCCCGCATCGCCTGGGCCATGGCCCAGGACCGGGCTCTACCGCCCTGGTTCGGAAAGGTCTCCCGGCGCGGCGTTCCAGCCCCCTCATTGTATTTGCAGGCCGGCATCGCCCTAGCGTTTGTGCAAATTGGGACGGTGGAGCAGATCTTCTCGTGGGTCGGCTTCGCGATTGTCGTCTTCTCTGGTTTGGCGACGGCGTGTGTCTTTGTCGAGCGCGCCCGGGGCTATGTGCCGAAGGGCTACAGGATTCCCCTCTACCCCCTGCCGCCCCTGATTTATGTAGCCGGGTCTCTGGCAATTGCGGCAACGGTTCTCTACTCGAACCCATGGGATACTGCATGGGGGGTGGGGTTCATTGTGGCCGGTCTACCCATATACTGGCTCTCCA
>CALGBT010000312.1 GCA_937884235.1 uncultured Pseudomonadota bacterium | reverse complement strand
TTCCGGCAACCGTGGAAGTGGTTGCCACTCCCAGTGAAGCTCTCTATGTGGAGATCTACTGGGATACTCCTGGTGATGCCGATGAAGTTGGAGACAACCTGGGCTCCGATCTCGACCTCCACGTCGCTCATCCCTGGGCCACCGGCCCGGACCTTGATGGTGACGGCTTGCCGGATCCCTGGTTCAACAACCCCTATGATTGTTACTGGTTTAACGCCAATCCCGATTGGGGGATGCTCAACGACACTGATGACAATCCGTCTCTGGTGCAGGATGACGACGGTGGCGGCGGACCGGAGGTTTTTGCCCTGGAAGTGCCGGAGGATAAGACCTACCGGGTTGGCGTGCACTACTTCAGCGCCAAGAGCTACGGCCCGGCCAACGCTCACGTCAAGGTCTACATTGCCGGCAAACTCGTCTTCGAGCATCTGAATGTGGAGATGAAGGATCTCGACCTCTGGGAGGTGGCCACCATCAACTGGGTTACTGGCAGCGTTGTGTTGATTGAGGCTGACGGTGGCGGCCTGAAGATCACACCGAACTACGTCAGTCCGCTTTTTCAGTAGGCCACGGAATCCTGGGGTAGAAGAGCAGCGGTGAACCACGGCCCTCGCTGATGGTGACATAGCCACTGCCATCGGCCAGGAAAGCCACCGCTTCCCCCTGCGCCTCCCAACCGATGGGCGTGGCGCAGGCTGGCCGGAGCAGGGCTTCGACCCAAGACTCGCCATTCCGGCGCAGGTAGATGAACGCTTCTTCGTAGGTTCGCAGCAGCAGCATACTGCCATCGCGAGAGATGTCAGCGCCGGTGACTTGAGCAATGGGGAGCGTGCCCCAGTTCACCAAGTCTACAGTATCGCCGGCGCTGGGGGCGGGGGCCATCAACACGCGGCTGCGCCGGTCATAACTCTTGCCGAAGAAGACAAAGTCCCCAGTAGTGGGGTCGACGGCGAAGGCCTCCAGGTCCTCTGCGATGCCGGGAGGAAAGATAATCTCAAAAGTGACGACGTCAGTAAGGGGCCTGGCCTCCAGGCGGGAATCGTCGACGTCGGGTTCCCGTATCCGGTAGATCTGGAGAGAGGTGCGGCCGAGGCCATTGTTACCGATGTCGGCCAGGAAGATGTGATCCCCAAGGGCGTCCGGTGCCGGACCGATAGCCAGCGCCTCGCAATCGTAGGGGATGCCAATTGGCAAGGTCCATGTCCCGCGGGAGGTGCCGTCCAGGGAGAGGGCGTAGAGGCGTGCGAAGTCGCCGGAGTCGTTGTGGGCCCAAAGCAGGTCCCATTGACTTTGGCTGGCGGCCAGCCCGGATGCTTCGTTGAGTGCCGGGTCTGCGGCCAGACCCATGGCCAGCCCTTCGCCAAACACGGGGCAGGGTGACGCCGACGGATTCTCTGCCGCGTGCTGAAAGGCGAAGGGACCGAAGCAGAGCGCCAGCAGAACAGTCAAGGGGACGGCGACGGGGCGCGACGGGCGGTCGCGGGGTGGGGCCAAAGGGACCATGCCACCAACATATCAAATGGCAGCCTGAGTAGCTACATGCTATACTGCGCCTTCGGGTGGGGGGGGGGCCAGGCAGTGAATCAGCGAGAGGGCGAA
>CALGBT010000311.1 GCA_937884235.1 uncultured Pseudomonadota bacterium | reverse complement strand
CACGACATGGTCCTCTCCACCCTGCACGTCCACCTCGACCACCACAACTGCCTGGAAGTCCTACTCCTCAAGGGACCGGCCAACGAGGTTCGGGAACTTGGCGAAAAACTGGCCAGCACGAAGGGCGTGAAGCATGGGAAGTTCGCGTTGACGACGACGGGGAAGAGGCTGCGTTAGTCTATCTTCCCAGCCTCGACCCCATCCCAGACGATCCGCATGGGCTCGCCGTCGGGGACGCAATTGTAGACCGAGAAGTCAGTGATGCCTTCTTTGCGCAGGAGGTCTTCGTCGAGGAGGGCTTTGCCGGTGAGTTCGCCCGGGGCCTTAGTGACAATAGCGAGGGTGGCATCGGCGAGGATGTCGGCTTTGCGCCACTTGGATTTGTCGCCGAGGCCGAAGTTGATGGTGGCGAAGCTCTCGATGAGCGTCACGGGCCACAACGCATTGACGCTGATCCTGTCCTTCTTCACTTCTTTCGCCAGCCCCATAGCGGTCATGGTCATGCCGAACTTCGAGATCATGTAGGCGACTTTGCCCGGCATGACTGAGAAGTCGATGGGCGGTGACATGTTGATGATGTGCCCGCCGCCCGCAGCTTTCATGTGGGGCAGCACTGCTTGTGACAGCAGAAAAGTCGCTCGCACATTGACGTCCATGACCAGGTCGAAGCGATTGGCCGGCGTCTGCGCCACGGGATACCACCAAAGGGCCCCGGCGTTGTTGATGAGGATGTCGATGCGGCCGAAGCGCTCCATGGTCTGCCTGACCAGGCTGTCAATTTCATCGGCGTTGCGCAGGTTGGTTTGCACAGCCAGCGACTCACCGCCCAACTGATCGATCTCTGCAGCCACGGTGTGAATCGTCCCGGGCAGCTTGGGATTTGGTTCCACGGTCTTGGCGGCGATGACAATCTTCGCCCCCTCCTTCGCCAATGCCAGGGCAATGGTCCGCCCGATTCCCCGACTGGCTCCACTGACAATCGCTACTTTCCCTTTCAATCTCATCTTCTCTCCTCCACGCTCCCTGCGGCCTTTGGTCGCTTGCTTGCGGAGCACCTGTTTTCGCTGCTGGTACTCGCTATCGCTCCGTTCCAGGTCGAAAAAGGTCTCCTCCACGCTCCCTGCGGCCTTTGGTCGCTTGCTTGCGGAGCACCTGTTTTCGCTGCTGGTACTCGCTATCGCTCCGTTCCAGGTCGAAAAAGGTCTCCTCCACGCTCCCTGCGGCTTTTGGTCGCTTGCCCACGCAACTCGTTTGGTTGCGTTTCTTTTGCGAGCAGCGACCGTCAGGGAGCTGGGGCCTTTGCATCCCACCCACCACACCTTAGCCATTGTTGCACCAAAGGAACACTGGTAACTTCTTCTTCTACGGAGGTAGTGATGAGAAGAGCTGTCACGACGTTACTCACGCTTGCTCTACTCGGCGCTTGCGGCATGTCCCTGGCCCAGGTCAAGGTCTGCCCCCCCCCGCTCCCCACCAACTCCGATGCCTCTTTCAAACACAAGCGCAGCAAGCTGGTCGTAGCCCTCGGGGCAGCGCGTCATCGAGGGCAGGATGTGCTGGTTGCGGCGGGGCAACCGCAGCGTGTGGTGGGCAAATTCGCCTATGGTCAGGCGGACAAGGACCTCAAGGACGAGGCGGTGCAGATTTATGTGCAGAAGGAGGCACCGTGTGGCGAGTGGGTGTTGCTGCAGGAGGCCTGGACGACGAAGGACGGTGACCAGGGCATCGTCGATGGAGTGCAGGATGACGGCGGCCGGGTCTTCTTCGAGATCCCGGAAGAGCAGCGTCTCTCCGTCGGCCGCTATGCAATTCGCATGCGAGTGCGGGGCGATGGCTCCATGGCGGCATTTGACCTGGTCGTCGTACCCCCCGAAACGAAGGTGGTTGTTTTCGACATCGATGGCACCTTGACCACCCGGGACAAGGAGGTCACAAAGGAGTACCTGGCCGACCTCGTCAACGTTGACTACGCCCCGGGCATGTATGCCGGTGCAGTGGAGGTTGTGCAGGCCTGGGCGGAGAAGGGATATGCCATTGCCTACGTCACCGGCCGCCCGGATTTTCTGCACAAGTCGTCGGCAAAGTGGCTCAGGGAGAAGGGGTTTCCACCCGGCGTGCTGCATCTGGCTGATACCACGCACCAGGTACTTCCGACCAGCGGCGGTGTGGCGCAGTACAAAGCCGATTATCTGAAATCCCTGCAGGCGCAGGGACTTTTCATAGCGGCCGCCTACGGCAATGCTCCTACCGACATCGAAGCCTACGCCAACGCCGCCATCGACAAGTCCCGCACCTACATCATCGGCCCGCATGGCGGCGAGGAGGGGACAGTGGCGGTGGAGGGGTATATCGAGCATGTGAAGGGATTGGTTGTGCCGTAGAGGAGGTGCCGGGCGGCCCACGGCTCGGCGCCTCCGGCGCCTGCCGCAGTGGGGACCCCTGTGGTCGAGCTTGGAGGCGATGGGTGGGATGTGGCGGAGACATCGGCTGACGTAGTGTTTGCCCTGCGACTCGCTCGGTAGGGCCCTTCGCACCACCTGGGCAGTTCCTCGCTCCGCAGGGTGACCGCAGGAGCGTTTTCTGATGCTGTTCCTGCTTTCGTGCGGCGACGGCTTGTAGTGCCTTCGACATCGGCTGACGTAGTTCTCCTACGACATCGGCCCGGGTGGTGCGGTTAGCGAAGACCGGCCGCGCAGGCAACTGTAGGCTCATGCAATTCATCGGCAGCCCAGTAGCTTCTAACGCTCCCGCGGTCACCCTGCGGAGCGATGCAAAGCCGTTGCCCTTGCCAAGGCCCATCTAGAGCGAGTCGCAGGGCTAACTTTGCGACAACCGATGTCGAAGGCAACCAGCGGCACCAGATGCGCCGAGTCGCATCGCACCACCCAAACCCTGTCATCCTTAGCGCGGGAAGCACCGCGAGCGCAGTCGAAGAGACTACAGCGGCCGCTCGGTCTCAGACTGTTTCTGCCCCGCAATATGTATCGTCTGCGTCGGGAAGGCGAAACTGAGGCCGATTGCCTGGAACCGGTCCATGATATTGAGGAGGAACTGCTCCTTGACCTCCAGGAACTCGGCCCAGACAGTGGTGGAGGTGAAGCAGTAAATAAAGATATCAAGACTTGAAGGACCGAAGGCGTCGAAGCGGACCAGATAGTAGTCGTCGCGTATTTCTGGGGTTTCGGCGATGAGGTCCTGAATCGCCTTGACCCCCGCACGTACCTGATCCGGTTTGGAATCGTAGGTAACGCCGATGGTCATCTTGATTCGGCGCTTCATCATTTTGGACCAGTTGGTGATGGAAGCGGTGGTCAGTTTCATGTTGGGCACGGTGACCAGGGCGTTGGCAAATGTGCGGATGCGGGTGGTACGGATGCCCACCTCTTCCACCGTTCCTTCGACGTCCTCTACAATTACCCAGTCACCCAACTCAAAGGGGCGGTCCCAGAAGATGACCACGGCCCCGAAGAGGTTGGCCAGGGTATCCTTCGAGGCTAGGGCCAGGGCGGCGCCGCCCAGTCCCAGACCGGCGATAAGGCTGCCCACGGAATAGCCCATATTCTGCAGGAAGAGGGCAATCCCCACGAGCACCAGAAAGACCTTCACCGTACCCTGGATGATAGGGATGGCCTGGTCATCGAGTTTGGTATCGGTGTTCTCTGCCTGCTCAGCCCAGCGAGTGCAGAGTCGGTCAGACAGGCGAATCCCGAACCAGACGATGAGCAGTATGCTGACTCCCTTGAAGAGCGCATCGACAAATGTGGCGATGTCAATGGGCTCCTTGGGTAGGGAGAGGATCTGCAGCGCGAAGTAAATGCCGATGATCAGCACTCCCAGGCGCAGGGGCGATTCCAGAGATTCAATGAAGATATCGTCAATCCTGGTCTTGCTGCGGCTGGTCACCGCGGAGACCTTTTTGAGTAATGCAGATACCACGAAGCGACCGACGAAACCGGCCAACACCGCCAGAAAGGAGAGGCCGAGTTGCCCCATGCTGATGCCAATCATCTCTCTGCCAAAGAACTCCTGGAATCCCTGCCACATGCTTTGCACCCCTCAGGACGTTTGGTTTTGCGGCATGACTCTAGCGGCGATGTGGACGAAATGTCAAGTCGCAGCAGGGGTTGACAACGCAGTGCGTCGCTGGTCTAATGCCGCTTTCCATGGTGAGGAGGGCTTCGATGCACCGCCTGTTCCCAGCCTTATGCGCGCTCATAGTTGCCGTGCTGCCAGTCGCGTGCAGCACGGAGTCTGTTCATGACGATGCCGACCTCGCGGCAGCCGACCAGCGGGTGGCAGAAGAGATCGGGACTCAAGATGCTATTGTCCCAGACTCTGATGATAGCCGCG
>CALGBT010000310.1 GCA_937884235.1 uncultured Pseudomonadota bacterium | reverse complement strand
GGCAAGGCGAATGCGTTGCAGGCAGAAGGAGCACTTCTCCATAACGCCCGACGGGCGGTCTGAAACATCTGGGTTAATCATCCGGTCATAGGGTTCCTGCCGCTCGTGCTCAAACCAGTTGAAGCGCCGCACTTTGTAGGGGCAGTTGTTGGCGCAATAGCGCGTCCCCACACACCGGTTGTAGACTTGCGCGTTAAGGCCCTCGGGGTTGTGATAGGTAGCAAAGACCGGGCAAACCGTCTCGCATGGGGCGTGGTCACACTGCTGGCACATCATGGGCAGTATTTCGACTTCGCCGTTGCGCTGAATAAAGGGCTCCAGGCGCAACCAGGACATCTCCCGACCGCGCAAATGCTCTTTCTCACCAACCACGGCCACGTTGTTTTCCACATAGCAGGCTGCGACGCAAGCAGAACAACCGGAGCACTTGTCGAGGTCGATAACCATTCCCCAACGGTAGGTGTCGTGCGGATGGTCAGGGAAAAGGCTCTCCTCCCCATGATGATGATGGTGGTCGTCGTGATACGTTCGAGGCAACAGTCCCCGCTCTTCGCCTTCCCGGTTGGAGCCTGCGAGGATAGCAAGGTGCTGCTGGGCCCCGGTCTTGTGCAGGGAAGCCCCCCCAAATACCTGCTGGAATTCACCTGAACTGGGCAGGATAGTGCCCAGGGGAAGTGACCCGGCGGAGACGGCATCCACCACAAATCTCCCCGGGGGCAGACCGACCTGAATGCGAGCCGGCAGAGCCAGCGGGCCGGCTCCGGACTCAATGACCACTTCGTCCCCATCGGCCACTCCGGCAACCGCCGCATCCTGCTCCGAAATGCTGACGTAGGAGCCGTACGTGACGCTGCTCAGCGGCTCGGGGATCTCGTGCAGCAGCTTCAGCGGGACGCTCCGGCCATCGAAGAATCGCAGGGACGGGGCGACCACCAGCCAGGTCTCGTCAACGTTGCACTGGTCCAGGGTAATGGGTGGAAGTGCGGGCACTTCGCCGGCCAATGCCACCGCCAATGGTGGTGGTGCCGCCACTTCAAAGCCCGCCTCCAGCCAATTGCCCGGCTTGCCTTCCCAGCGCTGCGCCAGATACTCCTCGTAGCTTTCGGGGCGAGACATGAGCCGCAGCAATAGGTCGCCTTCGCTCAGCGTATCGTGGAGGGGTTTCAGCGCCGGGCGGATAAGTCCACTGAGGCCCTGTCGTGGGGTGATGTCCCCCCAGGCCTCGAGGCTGTGGCTCACGGGCAGCACCAGATTGGCCAGCCTGGCAGCCGGAGTCATGAAATCGCTGATGACGGCCACAAAGCCCGCCTTGCGCACGGCTTCAGACATCCCGGGAATGTAGCTCAGGTCGTGAATGCGAGTGACGGTCAGCAATCCCACCTCGCGGGCCGCCAGATGGGTGCGCAATTCAAGGGCATCAGCCGAGGCGCCGAGGTAGTCAGCCACCTGAGCACGGGCAAAATCCACCGCCCCTCCCATGGTCCCCCACGCATACTGGGTGAGGCCAGCGAGGAGCGCGGCATGGAATCCAGTTGCTCCCACCACCGCGGCTTCACCGACAATGATCAGCGGGGTTCTGGCTACTGAAACCGCATGCACCAACTGGGTCAGAGTTGACTTAGCAAGGCCAGTGACGGCAGCGACCTGCTCCGCCGTGTAGTCGGAGACCAGGGCCAGCCACTCCGCAGGCAGCTGCCGCCGGGACGACGCATTCCGCAGCAGGTAGGAAAGCACCAGGGGGACGGCATCGGGCGCCAGCACATGGCGATGGGAGGCCGCGGTCCCAGTAATGGACAGGTGCGGTTCAAAGTGGTGCCATTGTGCACCCCGTTCCAGCAGGTCCACGGCCTCCCGGGCGAAACGCACTGGCTGGACGAAGGTCTCGATGATTCCTGCGCCAAAAGTAAGCAGCAAATCTGCTGCCGTCAGGTCGAAGTAGGGCACCTCCGGCCGACCAAAGAGGCTGCGGTAAGCAGCCCGCAACGGCGCCTGGCCGTATCGTTCGAACTCCGGCACCCGAGCGACCTCAAACTGCCCACAGTATTCATCGATGAGGGCTGCCAGGGAACCGGTTGTGCCGCCCGCCCAGAAGAACTCCTGGCGGCCGGCATCAGCCTCTCGGGCCCGGGCCAGTTGCGCCATCGCTTCTGGCCAACTGACGGCGGCAAAAGTTCCGTCTGCCTGCCGAGCCTGCGGCGCGGTCAGACGGTCAGGACTGTAGAGCCGCTCCAGGGAAGCCTGACCTCGCAGACAGAGGGCACCGGCATTGTCGGGATGGCCAGGCAAACCTTCGAGCTTCACCGGGATTCCGTCCCGCATCCGCACCTGAACTCCGCAACCGGCGGGGCACTCGGTGCAACTGGTGGCGAGGAACTGTGCTTCCCCGGGGACCACGCCGTCCTCAAGCGGCACCATGTAGGGGATCAGTTTCTTGGGGCTCTTCTTGAGACTGCAGGAGTAGGCCGCTGACCCCGACAGGATGCTCATCATCTTAATGAAATTTCTTCGGTCCATCTCTCCCGTCCTACTTGTGGCAGGTCAGACAATCGGTGGGTGCGGCGTTGAGCCGGTGACAGCTCACGCACCATCCCATTTCCAGCGAACGCACCTGCCGCATCTGCTCCATAGCCTGAACCTCGCCATGACAGCTTTGGCACTCGATGCCAGCCTTGATATGACGCTTGTGAGTGAAATGTACGTGCCAGGGCAGGTCGTGGACTTTTACCCACTCCACGCCCTCGCCGCCCTCCCAGGCCTGGGACAACTTCTGAATCTCAGGACTGTCGGTCTTGACGTTCTTGTGGCACGCCATGCAGATGGACATGGCAGGCACAGTGGCCTGCTTCCCCTGGTCAGCATATTGATGGCAGTGCGTGCAATTGAGTCCCACCGTGTTGAGATGAAGCTGGTGGCTGAAGGCGATGGGTTGGACTGGCGGCAGGCCGGTGGCGTGCCAGTGCCCAGCCAGGCCGGCAAAACCGAGGAGCATCAATCCGAAATACCCCGTGAGGGCAAGAACAATGAACTTATTCATTGGCACCCTCCTGGATAATGGGCAACTCTTGCAGGAGGTAGGCGCTGACGGAGAGCACCTCCCGTTCGCTGAGGCCCTGGTTGGGCATCACCGGCAGGTTCGGATTGATCTTCACCGGGTTGCGGATAAAGGCATGCAGGGCCTCGGGATCGCTTACGTATTTGGGCAGCACCTCGAGATAGGCCGGTCCCACCACCTGCTTGTCCCAGGCGTGGCAGGAGACGCACCGTTCGTCAAAGAGCTTCTTGCCCAGGGCCGGATCTGGCTCGGCGGTGACATAGAGCAGCTGCTGCTCCAGCTCCGCAGCACTGCGTACCTTCTGGGCCTCCATGGCGAGGACGACAGCATGCTCCCGGTTGGCCGCGAGTTGCAGTTGCTGATGGCTGACGAGCAGCAGGGCCATCACCGCCAGGCCGAACACCAGCACCGCCAACGCATGTCTGGAATCGCCCCTGAAGAGCATCCCGACCACCAGGACGGCGACCATGAAGAGTATTCCGACAGCCGCCATTCCGGCACCGATGGCGAGGAAGGTAAGGGCGGACGAATGGGATAGAACCAGACTCCACAACAGCAGTGGCGGCAGGGCCATGGCCCCCCCGAGGGTCAGGCCGAGGCCCCAGAATCGCAGCGGCCGGGCCTCTGCACTGCCCTGTTCAACACGTTTTTCAGGCCAGTAGAAATAGAGGAAGGTGATGGCAACTCCGGCAAGGAAGTGGCCGGCGGCAATGTAGAGTGCAAAGTGGGCCACGACAGTCCAGGAGAAAAGCCAGGGCAGTGGTCCATCGATGAACTGCCACATGCCAGGGTGGTAAACAAGGTCAAGCACGCTGACCAGACAGAAGAGACTCAATCCCAGTAAAGCCACTCCGGCGGCCCCGACCGCCTGGATTTCAGTCCGGCCATAGGCGTAGAGCAAGAGCAACGCACCGGCCAGCAGCACCGTGATGCGCTCCATGTAGTCCCCCATGGGCAGACCTGCGCCGAAGAGGAACTGAGCAAGTAGAAATGCCAGAGTCAGCAGCGGCACCAGGCCGAAGATCACCAGCATTGCCGGACGCAGGAAGCCCAGTTGGACAAAGGACCGCGCCAGCTCCGGGTACCCTTTGCGCAAGGTCACCGACAGTCCCACGGTCACCAACAGCACGCCCATATAGGGCAGGAGGAAGAGCAACATGAAGTAGATCAGATATAGACCCAGCTTCAGTTGCTGTGCGCCAGGTGGCGAAAGGAGTTGGTCAATGATTCCCATTTTCTCGTTCCTATCTCCTAGATTTGCCCGGCAAACCGTTCAGTCACAACGAGTACCAGGAGGAGCAAAGCAAAGCTATTGAGGGCCACGAAGACCCGCCGAAAACGGCGCACCTCATCTTTTGCGGGCCAGAGCATGCCAACTGCCAGCGCGCCCAGAGCAACGCTGGACACCGCCAGAAGGAGACGACCGGGACCACCGCTGAGAGCTCCCAGCAGCGGCACCAGCAGGCCCGCCACGCCAGTCGCCAGAATCCAAATCACAGTAACTCGCACCGTCCCCCCAGTTCCCAAGCGTTGGATAACCGTGGGAAAACCGCCCCGCTCGTAGTCACGCCCATAGCATAGCACCAAGAGCCAGAAGTGGGGTATCTGCCAGATGACGAAGAAACCCATCAGTGCCAGGATCCGAGGGTCGGTCAAGCTCCCGCTCGCCGCCAGCCACCCCATTGCCGGGGGCAACGCACCAATAGCGGAACCGGGCAGGACCGCAAAGGCGGTGACCCGTTTGAGGGGGGTGTAGAGCGCATTGTAGAGGGCCGCAGCGAGCACCCCGAGGGCCACGACGCCCGGACCCCCAAACAGGGCCAGCAGTGCCGCCCCGGACAGCAACCAGAGTAATGAGATGGCAAGTGCCATGGCCACCGATATTCGCCCCGAGGGGAGCGGGCGAGTGCGAGTTCGCTCCATCCTGGCATCGAATTCGCGCTCCTGCACCTGATTGAGAGCGCTGGCCCCGGCTGCCATCAGTCCGGTCCCCAGCATGACGCCCAGTAGCGAGAGATCGGGCCCCGAACCGCAGAGCAGATAGCCGGCCCCGGCAGAAAGACTAGAGAGGGCCGTCACCCGCACCCGCCCGAGTTGCATCAGAGCGCCCACTATTCCACCCTCTTCAAGTACTCTATCACGACCCCCAGGTCTTCGTCGGACATGTCCTCTGGGGCATCCATCGTGGGAGCATACCCTTTGACCAACTCCGCCCCGGGGTCACGAATCGACCGAATCAGGTACTCCTCATCGGCCAGGAACTTCACTTCCTTGCCGTCTCTCTCTACCAGCGTCTCCCGCCGGAAGATCCCCTTGAGTGAAGGAGCATCGGGATTGTGGCTACCGCTGAGGCTGTGGCACCCGGTGCAGTCATGGGCATCCATAATGGCAAGGGCGGCAGCGGCCTCCGGGTCCGGGGTCGGCAGCTCCGACTCCATCCACTGGTCAAATTCGTCGCTATCCAATACCACAACCCGGGAGAGCATGTAGGCATGGGCTTCGCCGCAGTACTCGGCGCAGAAGATGTCAGTCTGCCCGACGCTGTTGGCCTTGAACCAGGCCATGGATTCACTGCCGGGCACCACGTCCTCCTTGAGACGAAAAGCGGGCACATAGAAAGAATGGATGACATCCACCGAGCGCATGAGCAACTTCACCGGCTTGTCCACAGGCACGTAGAGTTCCTGGGTGCTCTTGCCATTCTCATATTCGAAGGTCCAATTCCACATGCGGGCGGTGACCTTCACCGTCATGGCATCGTCGGGAACGTCGCGCAGCATCCTGAACCCTTCATAGCCATACCAGAACATGGCCATCACCAGGATCGTGGGAATTACTGTCCAGGTCACCTCCAGCCAGACGTTGCTCTTGACTTCCACTGCCTTCGGGTGGCGGGAACGATGGTAGCGGACAACAAAGTAGAGCATCAGGCCTGTGACCAAAGCCAGCATCAACCCCGAGACGATGTGCAAGAAGAGTGTGACGTTGTCCACAGCCGCAGCCACATCGGTGGACGGTCCCGAGACAGCACCCGTGAGCTCGGTCATGTTCATGGCTAGAATCAGTCGCAACATCATATCCACCTACCGGAACGAAAAATCGACGAAGGTCAGGAGCATAATGGCGGCTATGGTAAAGACCGCCAGCCCCAGCATCATCTTGAAGACCACGCTCTCATCTTTCAGGTGCATGAAATAGTGGAGCACCAGGGTGCTCTTAATGGTGGCCACGAAGACCGCAGTGAGCACACTCAGATTGCCCAATTGCATGCCGGCCACGGTTACCGTAACGCCCGTCAGCATCAGGAGCGCCAGCCAAACCAGGATGTAAGGCCCGAACAGGGCAGCTTTCTTCGATGACATGTCGCCCCCTATCCGATGAGGTAGAACAATGGGAAAAGGAATATCCAGATCACGTCCACCAGATGCCAGTAAAGCCCCGTGTTCTCAACCCGAATCACGGACCGCTCAGTCACGTCCTCGTTCTCCACATAGAACAAGGTGATCTGCACTTCCTCCAACTGCCCCTCGGCGGCATATCTGCCAGCCTCCCCCAGGTTCTCCAGGGCAGTTTCCTCAACGTCTCGCAACCTCACCACTCGACGAGGCCGGCGTGCCGTGAAATAGATCATGGTCCCAATAACCCCCATACCGATGACCACGTGGATGCCGTGCAGTCCGGTCATCGCGTAGTAGAGGCTGTAAAAGGTCTGCTCGCCCGGTGTGCGCAACACCAGCTCTTCTGATCCGGGATAGAGCCCCAGTTCAAATTTGTGCGACCACTCAAAGTACTTGTTGATCATGAAAGCGAGGCCAGCACCAAGGGTTATCGCCATAAGGGTTACGGAGAGCTTGCGCTTGCCTTGCTGCAAAGCCACTACAGCCAGCACCATGGTGAGGCTGCTAGTCAGCAGGATGGCGGTGTTGAGCGTGCCAATTCCCGTGTCCAAGGTCGCCGCTGCGTAAGCGAAATCGGAGCTGAAGCGATACCGTTGGACCGCGTAGATCAGGAACAGGCCGGTGAAGAGCAGCAACTCGGTGAAGAGGAAGAGCCACATTCCCATACGGGCGCCAGTATCATCCCGATGCTCCTCCACAGGCGCGCCGGCGACAGTGCTCATCCTTCACCCTCCACGCGTTCGTAGGGACCGGCGGTGAC
>CALGBT010000309.1 GCA_937884235.1 uncultured Pseudomonadota bacterium | reverse complement strand
ACGTCCTGGGAATAGCCCTGAAAGCTGAACCAGTCATAATCCAGCCCACACGAGGTCAGCCAGGTTGTAGTTGTATTCACGATCTTGGCCCCGGCGGCCACCTGGTCGTTGCTTTCGAAGCGGTCGTCCGGGCAAGGTCCGGGGGGTGGGGTAACGGCGACTTCGAGGTCGTAGCTGAGTGCAGTCGTGCCATTGTTGGCAACCTTGAAGCGGTAGTCTCCGGCCTCTGGAATCCCGCACGAGAAGCCGGTGCTACCGCCCTGGTTCTGTCCATTGCAGAGGGTGGTGCCGGCGGGCCCTTCCAGGAGAATCTGCAGGCCGTTTCCGGGAGTCACTGTCACCGCCAGCGTCTCGTTGCCGTTGAGGCCGATGGCAAACCAGTCTTCCTTGCCGGGACAGGCTGCCAGCTGTTTGTAGGTGGAGGGGGGCACCATCACAGCCTCGTCAGCATATTGATTGGGGGCGAAGGTATCTTCCTGGCAAGAATCAACCTGCTTCTCAAAGTCGACGGAGAGGTGGTAGGAGTTGGTGGCCCCCTGGAAACCCACCACTTTCAAATAGTGAGTGCCTCCGATACTGATGTTGGCCTCGACGGTCTCTTCCTGGCTGCTGGTCAGAGCCGCGTCGATAACTGATTCACCGTCATTGCCCAGGAGATAGAGGTCGAGGTCGCCGGCGCTGGCAGCGTGGGTGATCCGGGCGCTCAAGTAGGTCCCGCCGGGCACCTCCAATCGGTAGAAATCCTCGTCGCCGGCGCAGATGGAAAGAGCCTCAAAGAGCCCCTCGCCGATGAGCTCTGCAGTTGCTGTGCTCTGGTTTGGTTCCAGGGAATCGGGGGTACATTCGCTGGTTATGGGGGCCACGGTCAAGTCATAAGTAATTGCATTGCCGCTGCCCGACCACAGGGCCACCAGTAGAACGCTTCCGGCCAGCTTCTCCCCTGGAACGGAGATGGACTTGCTGCCGGACTGCAGGCCGTCCACCGGGTTGCCCATACCATCCTGGGCCTGCCAGACCAGGTCTTCGCCATGGCCGAAGGCTTGCACCGTAACGTTCATGCCCGAGCCCTCGGCGATGAAGCCGAAGAAATCGGAATCATCGTTACAGATGCGCAGGTTCGAGTACGCGCCGGCATCCATCAGGAAGTGGGCCGAAGCAAAGCTGTCGTTCTGTTCGTAGCCATCTTCGAGGCACTCGGAGTCTGCGCCCAGGGGATAGACGGCAGTGGTGTAGTGGCCCTCCTTGGGGACACGCACCTGGTGGTCGCAAGTCGGCCCACCGAAGTCGTCGTTGTCGGCAACCACCAGGTAGTAGTTGAGGAGTTTGCCGGACCCGCCACTGACCAGCGGCAGGGAGCCCTGGAAGTTGCTTCCATCGCTGGCCGACAAGACCAGCACGGCGTAGTTCTCTTCGTCGGCGCCCGGATTCACTGACCAGTGCACCTCAGCCTTCTGCACGCTTGAGTCAGTTTCCAGGACCTCAACTTTTACCGGATAGCCAGTTGCTCCCGATGGCGGGTGCTGGTCGCCCAATATCTTGTGCTCAATCACGGGTGGTGATCCGGGGCACCCGGCATAGTCGGGATTGGTGATGACGATGGCGACGTCGTAGGTGATCTGGTAGAGCTGGTCTTCCTGACCTGGTCGGGCGTGGTCAGGGGCGTAGCCGGTGGCCTGGAAGCGAATGTACCAGAAGAGCTTCAGCGAGATCTGCTCCGGGGTGGGGCGCCAGAAGAAGTAAGCAGATTTGTGGTCGCTTTGTTCGATGTACGCACCCTCGGGGCCGTCGCTGATGGCGATGTCGACCTGGGTGGCCGAATCGTCTTTGACCTGGACGAGAAACTCGATGGTGTTCTCTTCGGCAAGATCGAGGACGTAGCCGGGTGGATTCAGGAATTGGGCCGCGGCCTGGGGCATGACCGTGATGATGACCACGGCGCTGTCCCAAAGGCCATCCTCATCAAGGACGAAGAACTCCACTTCGTGGGGCTTGCCGCCAGCCTCGGCATCAGTCACTTCGGGGATCCATGTGAAAAGCGCGCTCTGCCCATCATCGAGGGCAATGAACTGGGCAGCGGGAGGCCGCTCATCGATCTTGAAGGTCAGGTCTCCCCCCTCAGGGTCAGTAGCGGAGATCACGAAAGAGAGCTTCTCGCCCACCAGGACATAGGGGTTCTTGATAGGGTCAAGGCGAGGTGCGGTGCCGTCCGCGCCCAATCCGCCACACCCGATTGTCAAAGCCGCCAGCAATGTCCAGATAGTCCTTTCCACAGTCCAGCCCTCGCTCGTGAGCGCAGTGTATCAGCAGCGATATCGAAGCGCAACGGGGGCCTGCGCACACGAGCGCGGCGACACTGGCAGGCTTGCTTTTTCAGGGGGGTTGTTGGAAGCTTCCTGACCATGGCGAGAGCAGTACGAAAGACCCATCTGGTGGTGAGTGGTTTGGTGGCAGCGTTGCTGGGCATTGTCCAGTGGCAGGTACGACCGCCCATGCTGCTGGCAGAGCGTTTCTACCCTGGTGCCGGCTGGGTGGAGATTGTGCTCCTGGCCTGGTACGCCGGCTGGCTCCATCGCCGCATGGTCGACCCCAAGAAGCAGCCGCAAGCTCGGCGCTTCGCCTGGCGCTTCTTCTCCGTGGCCTTCTACGGGCAGTTGGTGTTGGGTCTGCTGGGGGTGGAGCACTGCCTGATGACCGGGGAACTGCACTTCCCTATTCCTGCTCTGATTGCCGTGGGGCCCCTCTATCGCGGGGGCGGCTACTTCATGTTCAGTTTGTTTCTCATGACAGTGCTGCTGGTGGGGCCGGCCTGGTGCAGTCACCTCTGCTATCTTGGTTCGTGGGATGACCTTTGCGCCATCCAGCGACGCCGCCCCGCCCGATTGGCCCGGTGGGTGCCCTCGCTGCGGCTGCTCTGGGCCGCCGCCATGTTGGCTGGAGCCTGGTGGTTGGGGCAGCAGGGGCTCTCCACCACTTTCGCTATTTGCGGAGCAGCCGCCCTGGGCATTGGCGGAGTGATGCTGATGGTGGTTGTGTCGCGGCGACTGGGAATCATGTTCCATTGCACAATCTTCTGCCCCATCCATGTGCTGGCGACTTTGCTGGGACGCATCCATCCTTTCCGGCTGGACGTTGGTGGCGGCTGCACCCGATGCGGGATCTGTACCCTCCACTGCCGTTATGATGCCCTGCATCCACACCATCTCGAGCGCAGTCGGGTTGGGCGCTCCTGCACCCTCTGCGGCGACTGTTTGCAGAGTTGTCGGGACGGGCACCTGACCTATCGGTTCCCGGGGTTGGGCCCGGGGCGCTCGCGGGAGTTGTTTCTGCTGTTGGTAGTGGTGCTGCATGGGGTCTTCCTGGGGTTGGCGCGGATCTAGGGCGGCCCCGCCCACGGAAAGAAATCCCCCTTCTGACGTGAAATATTTCACAGGGCCTGGGCTCTAAGACCCGCACGGTTTCTAGTCTTTGCACTTTCCTGTTGACGGCGAGTAAATCAGAGGTATTGTGGTGGCATTGCAGTATGGCGATATTCGGAGGTTGCAATATGGGGCACGCAATAGAAATTCTCTCTCAGCCGGAACGAGCGGAGCGATTGGCCGAAGTCCTGAAGGCCCTGGCTCATCCGCTCAGGTTGCGTCTTGTGGCGGCGCTTTGCCAGGACGAGTGCAATGTGCAGGAGCTGTGTAGCCTCCTGGATGCAAGGCAGGCTCTGGTCTCCCAGCACCTCTCCGTGTTGCGCATGGTCGGGCTGGTCTCAGCTGACCGGTCGGGGGGCACGGCCACCTACAGCATCAAGGAACCGAACCTGCGGAATCTTGTTTCCTGTCTGACCGGTTGTCAGGGGAGGTAGTGGCATGGGTATGGACCGTCGACAGTTCATCAAGGTAACCGGTGGCGCCGGTGCGGCAGCGGTGGCGGCCAGTGGCCTCTCTACCAAGTGGTGGGGGCTCGACGGTGATGCCATTGCCAATCCGGGCACCGAGGGCGACCGGGTGGTTGCCACTTTCTGCGAGCTCTGCTTCTGGAAGTGCGGCATCCTCGCCCACGTGAAGGATGGCGTGGTGACGAAAATCACCGGCAATCCGGACCATCCGTTGTCCCGGGGCAGGCTTTGTCCGCGGGGGGCCGGGGGCACCGGCCTGCTCTATGACCCCGACCGCCTCAAGACGCCGCTTATCCGCACCTCGAAGCGGGGCGAGCAAGTCTTTCGAGAGGCAAGTTGGGAAGAGGCCCTTGACTTGGTTGGTGAGAAGATGGTGGCCATTCGTGACCAGTATGGCCCCGAGGCTTTCGCTCTCTTCCTCCATGGCTTCGGCTCCAGTTGGTTCAAGCACCTCTTTAAATCATACGGCTCCCCCAACCTGTCCGCTCCCTCCTATGCCCAATGCCGAGGCCCCCGAGAAGTGGGTTTTCATCTGACCTTTGGCGCCACCATCGGCTCCCCGGAGATAGTTGATCTTGAGAACTCTCGTTGCATCACTTTGATCGGTTCTCATCTGGGTGAGAACATGCACAATACTCAGGTGCAGGAATTTGCCGATGCTTTGAGTCGTGGTGCCGGGTTGGTGGTGGTGGACCCCCGCTTCTCAGTGGCTGCGTCCAAAGCGAAGTACTGGTTGCCCATCAAGCCGGGTACTGATCTGGCGCTACTCCTTGCCTGGATGCATGTCATCGTTACTGAAGGGCTGTACGACAAGGAGTATGTTGAGAAGCACGGTATGGGCTTTGACGAACTGAAGCTGCACTTGGCGGACAAGACGCCGGAATGGGCATACACCCATACGACTTTGCGCCCTGAACTGATTCGCGAGACGGCCCGTTTCATTGCTGCCTTCAAGCCTGGCTCGGTGATCTATCCCGGGCGTCGTACAACCTGGTACGGCGATGATGCTCAGCGGGAGCGTGCCAAGGCGATGCTCAACGGGTTGCTGGGAAGTTGGGGGCGACGGGGCGGTTTCTACATTCCCAACAGTCTTGAGGTGCCAAAATACCCTTACACCGAGTATCCAGGTGTTGCCAAGGCTCCGGCTGACATGCCACGGGATTCCAGCTACCCCTTGGCGGACGAGATCCTCGCCTCTGGAGTCTGTGATGCCACCATTCCGGGCACCTCTGAGTATGACATCAAGGCGTGGATGGTATATGGCACCAATCTGGTGAAATCGTTGCCCAATCAGGCCAATGTGATCAAGTCAATTCAGGCCTTGGATTTCCTTGTGTCAATTGATGTTCTGCCGGCGGAAATATGTGGTTGGTCCGATGTCGTGTTGCCAGAGGCCACCTACCTTGAGCGGTGCGATGATGTTCACGTCCCGAAGTACAAAGTGCCCTACATGGCGGTGCGTCAGGAGGTAGTGCCGCCCATGTACGAGTCAAAGCCGGGATGGTGGATAGCCAAGGAGCTGGGACACCGTATTGGTCTTTCCGACTATTTCCCTTGGAAGGACTCCCTTGAGTACACGATGCAGCGGGTTGAGGGGGCCGGCTTTGAATGCGCGTCGGTGCAGGCCACCGGGGTCGCGCTGGGCAAGCCCGGGCCCATCTGCGAAGAGGATGGGCTGGAACTGGAGTTTGCTACTGAATCGGGGAAGATAGAGTTTCACTCCAGGAAACTGGCCGCGGCCGGTTTTGACCCCATTCCTGAGTTTGTTGCCCCGGAAGAGCCACCGGCAGGGATGTTCCGGCTCCTCTTCGGACGGGCCCCCACCCACTCTTTTGGTCGCACTGTGAACAACCGACTGCTGGCCGATTGTTTCCCCGAAAACGAAGTCTGGCTCAACGATGAGTTGGCCGCAGAGATGGGTTTGAAGGAGGGTGACCGTGTGGTTCTCACCAATCAGGACGAGGCGACTGCCGGTCCTGTGAAGTTGCGGCCGACCCGGCGCATTCGCAAGGACTGCGTGTACATGGTTCACGGCTGGGGTTCACAGCAGAGACAGCTTTCCTATGCTTTTGGCAAGGGGGCCAGCGACAGCGACCTGGTGACCCGTTACAAGACCGATCCCATCATGGGTGGGACGGGCATGAACGTGAATTTCGTGCGGGTTGAGAGGGCATAGACCATGGCCAAAGAAAAGCGACTGGTAATGAGCGTCGATACTCTTCGTTGCGTGGGCTGCAGTGCTTGCGTGGTGGCGTGCAAGACTGAGAATGGAGTGCCGCTGGGGTGTACTCGGGACTGGATCGTGGAAGAGACCACTGGTCGCCTTCCCCACCTTGCGATGGAGTTACGTTCGACTCGTTGTAATCACTGCGAGCACCCCGGTTGCGTGGCGGCATGTCCTACGGGGGCCAGCCACATCAACGAAGGTGGTGCGGTTCTGGTAACCCACCACAAGTGCAGCGGTTGCAAGGCGTGCATGGCAGCTTGTCCCTACGATGCCCGTTATGTCCATCCAGAGGGCTACGTGGACAAGTGCACCTTCTGCCTGCACCGGACTGCCGATGGTGGATTGCCGGCCTGCGTCAGTATTTGCCCCACGAAGGCTCTCACTTTCGGTGATGCCAACGACCCTGGCAGTGAAGTTTCGCAGAAGCTCAGAGCCCGTAAGCACAAGGTGTTGCACCCCGAAACCGGCATGTCGCCAAACCTCTATTTTCTCATCTAGGGAGATCAGGAATGAACGCGCCCGATAAGCAGGTCTTTACTCCCCCCGGCAGTGACAACGATGGCGTCGAGGGGAAGCTGTGGAACCCCTATCTCGGGGGCGTTGCCCTGGGACTGGTACTCCTCGCATCTTTCTTGGTGCTGGGACACGGAATCGGGGCTTCCGGAGCGGCTTCACGGCTGGGAGTCACTGCCCTTGCTGCGGTGGCCCCGGAGCATGTTGCGGAGACTCCCTACTTTGCCAAATACTCTGAGGGCGGAGCCAGTCCCCTGAGCAATTGGCTGGTCTTTGGAGTTGTGGGCGTCTTTCTCGGCGGGGCGGTGGCCAGTATGACGGGTGGCCGGCAGAAATCGGGAGTCGTGCGCGGGCCGCGCATCTCAGTTGGGGCTCGTCTGGCACTGGCTTTGACCGGCGGGGTGATCATGGGCTTCGCCGCCCGGATGGCCCGTGGCTGCACTTCGGGCCAGGCGCTCTCGGGGGGGGCGCTCCTCTCGGTGGGAAGTTGGGTTTTCATGTTGAGTGTATTCGCCGGTGGCTACGCATTGGCGCTGGTGGTCAGGAGGCAGTGGCAATGAACCTCTTTCCGGTCTTTTCTGATGGGTCGTTTCCCGCCGCATTGCAGTTCATTCCTGCGGTGGTCATAGGTTTCTTCTTCGGGTTCGTGCTCGAGCGCTCCGGGTTTGGCAACGCCCGCATTCTGGCGGCCCAGTTCTATTTGCACAACATGCGGGTCTTCAAAGTCATGTTCGGGGCCATTGTTACCGCGGCCGTTGGCCTGGCGATCACCAGCGCAACGGGGCTGCTCGACATGTCAGCGCTGTTTATCCCCGAGACATTTGCCTGGCCGCACCTGGTGGGTGGCTTGCTCCTTGGGGTGGGGTTCATTGTCTCGGGGTACTGCCCCGGCACGGCTATCGTTGCTGCGGCCTCGGCCAAATGGGATGCGGTGGTGACCCTGGTTGGAGTCGTCATCGGCTCCGTGGTATTCGGGGAGATGTACGGTTTCATCGGGGAGTTCCACGTTTCGTCGGCACTGGGCGTGTTCACCCTCCCCGACTGGTTGGGAATCGGCATGCCTCTGTTGGTTGCGGCGCTGGCTCTGATAGCTGTCGGTGCGTTCTTCGGCGCCGAGTTGGTAGAGAAGTTCTTCGCCGCGCGTTCTGGCAAGGTTAAGGAAGCCAGTATGAACTCCTTGGGCAAGCTCCTCCTGGTTGGTCTCTCGGGTGCTGCGGTCCTGGGCGCGGCGCTGTTTCTGGTTCTGCCCGCCGCCACCGGGCCGGCGGTCACTCCTGCTTACAGTGCCATCTCGGTTATCGAGTTGGCGCGCATGATGGTTGAGGAGCCTCGCAGCATCTACCTCGTCGATGCCCGGGAAGATGCGGCATGTCAGACTTCAGACCGCCTACCGGCTGCCATCTGCCTGGCAGATATCACGGGGGACTTGGCTTACATGAAGCCGCGCCAACTCCTGGTTCTCTACGGGGAGGAGCAAGTGGATGCGTCGAGATTGCCGCCGGAATTGGCGAGATATACCGGTCGGGTGGCACTGCTGGTCGAGGGAGCAAGAGGCTGGAATGATCTGGTGGTGACGCCGGAGCCGGCCCCCGAACTGCTGGCTGCGCTGACTCTTGCCGACCGGCAGCTGGTGGGGGCGCTCAATGCCTATTTCACCGGGGCCAAGGTTCAGGTTCAAGCCGCTGCCCCGCGCCCGAAGGTGAAGCGAAAGTTGAAGAAATCTGGTGGTTGTAGCTAGCTGCCGGGGCTGCTTTGAGGGAGGACATTATGGGTGGAATTGAGGAGTTCATGGTCAGGACGAATCCGGGAGTCGACCCCCATCTGAGTGTTTGGGAGTGGCAGATTCCCATCTACCTCTTTCTGGGTGGGTTGGCTGCCGGCATGATGGTTATTGGTGCCTGGCAGGAGTTGTGGGGAAGGGGACGCTGGGAGTCGCGGCTGTCGGTGTTGGGGGCATTGGCTGCGCTGGGGGCATTGTCAGTGGGGATGCTGGCCCTCCTCCTGGACTTGGAGAACCCGCAGTACGTTTACCGTTTCTACCTCGCTTTCCAGCCGACTTCGCCGATGTCCTGGGGGGCCTGGATTCTGCTGCTGGCCTATCCGGCGTTGGCACTCTGGGCGCTGATTTCCGTCAACGGTGATGCCTTGGAGTCCTGGATCTGCCGGTTTGCTTTCTTGAGTCCCCTCCGGACTTTGCGCCGTGCGGCAGCCGGCTGGAGCACCGCGATCCGGCTCGTCGTCCTGGTCGTTGGTGGTGCGCTCGGGGTCTACACGGGCATCCTCTTGCAAACGCTGGTGGCTCGTCCTCTCTGGAACAGCGGGCTCCTGGGTCCCCTCTTTCTCGCCTCGGGGGTTTCTGGTGGTGCGGCCCTGTACATGCTCTTTCGAGGGGACCGCAGCACGCTGTCGGTCTTGCTCAAGTGGGATGTGGGTGCGCTGGTGTTAGAGGCCCTGCTCTTGGGACTGCTGCTGCTGGAGAAGATGAGCGGCACGCCCCTGGACCGGCTCGCGGCAGCCACCTTGATCGGCGGTCCTTACACGGGGACCTTCTTCGGCCTGGTTCTGGTGGGGGGCATAGCTGTTCCGCTCCTCATGGAAGCCCTGGAACTGCGTAATCCGCAGCGGCACGCGCTCTTTGCCCCTGCTCTTGTCCTTGTTGGCGGCTTTTCCCTACGGGCCGTTCTGGTCCTGGCCGGTCTGGCCACCGGTTTTCAAATGGTGGCCAACGCATAGCGTTCGCTGGACGCCGTGACCCCGCTTTGTTAGGATACTTGCTGATTCAGGGGAGGGTTCCATGCGCTACGTTGTGACCGGCGGTGCCGGGTTTATCGGCAGCACTTTGGTGCGGCACCTGCTGAGGTCGGGGCACGAGG
>CALGBT010000308.1 GCA_937884235.1 uncultured Pseudomonadota bacterium | reverse complement strand
CCCCAACTGCCCTGCCCACACCCGCCCCACCCATGCCGCTGCCGCACTCCGTGATCCACCCCACCCACACCCCCCGCACTCGCCCATCGGAGAACCCACGGCGGCAGCGCAGCGAGCTGTGGGTGCCTCTGCTCCACCCATCCCCAACTGCCCTGCCCACACCCACCCCACCCATGCCGCTGCCGCACTCCGTGATCCACCCCACCCACACCCACCGCACTCGCCCATCGGAGAACCCACGGCGGCAGCGCAGCGAGCTGTGGGTGCCTCTGCTCCACCCATCCCCAACTGCCCTGCCGGGCTCCCGCTGCCTCGGCCTCGCTGGCGAGGTGCAAACGCAAACTGCTCGACTGGCGGCCTTGGAAGAGCTACTCTTGCCGCTGGAGCCAACAGGAGCCTGGACTCAGCATTAGGCGGTATACGTGACCATTGGAAAGCAAACGACCGACAACCCGATCCTGGCCGGCCTCAACGAGGTCCAACGAGACATCGTCACTGACTGCGCTGGCCCCCTGCTGGTGTTGGCCGGGGCCGGTAGTGGCAAGACCCGCGCAGTGACCCACAAGATTGCCTATCTCCTCCAGCACCACCATTACATGCCTTACCAGGTGCTGGCTGTGACTTTCACCAACAAGGCGGCCGCAGAGATGCGGGAGCGCGTCAAGACACTGGCCGGCCCCCCCGCTGCCGGGTTGGAGTTGGGGACCTTTCACTCGGTCTGTGCGCGCCTTTTGCGGCGCCATGCGGAGTTGCTCGGTCACACCTCCAGTTTTGTCATCTATGATACCGACGATGCTGGCGTATTGATGCGCCAGATCGTGCGCGACCAGGATCTGGATCCGAAGAAGTTCAACCCCAAACGGCTCGCCTCGACTTTCGACACGCTGCGCTCGCACAATGTCACCCTGGAGAGCTGGGTAAATGAGGCTGGCTGGGATCAGTCTTTTCGCAATCAAGCCAAGGAGCTTTTCGAGACCTACGAGAAGCGGAAGTTGCAGCTCGATGCCATGGACTTCACCGACCTGCTCCATAAGATGCACCGTTTGCTGGCCGACAACAGAGAGGTCCGCGAGCACTATCAGCAGCGCTTCGAGTACGTGATTGTGGACGAGATGCAGGATACCAATCACGTGCAGCTAGAGTTGCTCAAGCTTCTGGTTGGTGATCATAACCGCATCTGTGCAGTGGGGGATGACGATCAGTCCATCTATGGCTGGCGTGGCGCTCGGGTGGAGAACATGCTGGGGTTTGAAACGGCGTTCATCGGAGCACGGGTGGTGCGCATGGAGCAGAACTATCGCTCCACCCAGACGATTCTGGCGGCAGCCCACAGTGTCATTTCCAACAATGCCAAACGCCATCGCAAGCAACTTTGGACTGAGAACCCTGCCGGTGAGCTGGTCTCGGTGGTGCTCGCCGATTCCGAGGGGGACGAGGCGGTCAAGGTGGCCCGGCGGATCAGCCAGTTGGTGGACAAAGAAGGGGTTCGTGCCCGGGATCTGGCAGTGTTCTTTCGCACCAACGCCCAATCTCGGAGCTTTGAGGAAGAACTGGCGCGTAAGCGCATTCCCTACATTGTCGTGGGCGGCATGCGCTTCTATGAACGTGCCGAAGTGAAGGATGCTCTGGCCTATCTCCGGGTTATCCAGAATACCCGAGACGAAGTGAGCTTGCTCCGGATCATCAATCGGCCCCCCCGGGGCATCGGTGACAAGGCGATACAGCGCCTGCGAGAGCGGGCGTACGAACAGGCCTTGTCGCTGTACGATGCGGCCCTTCTCCTGCGCGCCGTGGAACCGCAGGAGCGTTGGCACAAAGCGGTCACTGACTTTGTCGACAAGGTCGAGGACTGGCGGACCCTCAGGCCAACCATCGCCGTCTCTGAGTTGCTGACTCGCGTGCTGGAAGAGTCAGCCTATATCACTCGACTGGAGTCCCAGGAGGCTGTCGAGGCCGAAAGTCGACTTGACAACCTCCAGCAGCTATATGCCGGCATCGTCGAGCAAGAGGAGCGGAGCGAGTCGCTGACGTTGCAAGACTATCTCGAGCAGGTGGCGCTGATTACTGACATCGATTCCTGGTCTCAGGACCGGGAGCATGTGCCTTTGATGACGGTGCATGCGGCCAAGGGCCTGGAGTTTGACGTGGTCTTCGTTACGGGCACGGAAGAGGGGCTCTTTCCCCATCGCAACCACTCTACCGACGAAGAGGTGGCAGAGGAGCGCCGGCTCTTCTATGTGGCCCTGACCAGAGCCCGCAAGAAGGTGGTCATCTCGCATGCTCGCAGCCGAGTCAGGTTCGGTCAGTGGGAATATATGCAACCCTCCCGGTTTCTTGCTGAGATGGACCCGGCGCTCATGGAGAGCGATGTGCCTCGGCCCCGCGGAAGCTTTCGGGAGGCCATGGCCGGTGCCCATCAACCAACGGTGCACCGGCGCCGGCCTTCACGGGAGAGCGTTGGTGTCCGGCAGGTCAGCGGTGCGCGCCGCTCGGGCGAGCGGGTGCGCCATGCCAAGCATGGTGATGGCAAGGTTCTGGCGGCGGTTGGTGAAGACCTCGTCGTCAAGTTCGATGACGGGCGCATGGTCACCGTCAATGCTGGAGCTGTAGAAACTTTGTCTTGAATGTAAATGGTCTTGTCGTACAATCCGGCGGACCCTAGCTTTGAAACAGAGATGTTAGGTAACCAACCAAAGGAGATTCCATGAAGCGATTTGCTCTTAGCCTCACCCTTGCGCTTTCGGCACTGATGGTATTCGCCTCTTTTGCTTCGGCTTGCGACAAAGAGGGAAAGAAGGAAGGACACAAGGATTGTCCGTTCAAGGCCGGCAAGGCCAAGTGGCTGCTCACTGAACTCGAAGGCGAAGGATTTCTGGCCACCCTCGTAGTCAGCGGTACGGAAGAAGAGAACAAGGCGATCACCGAGAAGGTCGAGGGCAAGATCGCCAAGTGCTCCACCGGCGAATGTGACTGCAAACATGCTGGCAAATGCCCCTTCCACAACAAAGCCCTAACCTACGCGGTGACGCGCACCGATACCGGCCTGGAAGTCAAAGTCACCGGCGGCACCGTCGAAGACAAGGCCGAGTTCAAGAAGATCATGGAAGCCAAGATCGCCGGCAAGGGCCACCACGGCTGCAAGGGTGATGGCAGCTGCGGTTGCAAGGGCGACAAGGGTGGCGAATGCCCCCAAAAGAAGGAAGGCGCATGCGGTTGCAAGGGCGACAAGGGTGGCGAATGCCCCCACAAGAAGGAAGGCGCATGCGGTTGCAAGGGCGAATGCAAAGGCGACTGCGACAAAGAGAAGAAAGCCGGCTGCGGCTGTGGCAAATAGCCTGACTACTTCGCCTCTCTCCGTTCCGCCGTTCCGCCGTTGCTTCGGCCTCTAGCCTGTCTCTTCCGCCTCTCGCCGTTCTACTTCATCAGCAACACTGGGGCGGCAGCTCTCGCTTCTGGAATGTGTCCTTTTGGGAAGCGCCGGAAAAGGTCTTCCAGTTTGCGCAGGGAGAGGTCGAAAAGGGCAGAGGCAAAGAGGTTGTCGGTGCGTCCAACGAAGCCGGCCACGGCCGCGGTGAGGCGGGGGTTGAGAGTTCGCTCGTCGCGGTCGGTGGCGGGGGCGAACACGAGGTCAACGATCCGGGTCAAATCGGCTCTGTCAATGGGGGCCAGGGGATCCGCATCGTTGCCGAGCAAGGCGTTGATGAGGGACGTGGCCATGAGCGTGGTGTGGGTCGTCAGTTTGCGGCGGTCCTCGACGACCCGCTCCGCCAGCTTCTCCACATCCAGCTGCAGCGTGGATTTGACAAACATCCCCACCGCCATTGCTTGCAGCAGTGCGGCTTTGGCGCGCGCCACGTCGTGGATGGACCGAAAGTCCCGGAAACGGGGGCGCGGTGCATTCTCCAGGGCTGTACTGTACTGTGGCGGTTCTTCGAAGAGCCCCGCGATAATCTCATTGAAGGGCGGGTCGAAGAGGAAGAAGCCTTGCGTCCGGCCGGCGTATTCCATTGCCTTTGCCGCATCGCCGCGCAGGGGGATCAACAGCGAGTAACCGACCCGGAAGATGGTGTGCGGCCAGACCCTGGTAACTACCCTGCGTGCCCGGTCAACATCCTCATCAGCCAGATACTCCAGGCCAATTGAGATAATCGAGAGTGCAGTTCGCAGCCCGGCGGCCCTGCCGTCGGTGCTGCTCAGGTCGCCACCGGTGCGGGAGACGATAATGGCGTTGGCCAGATAGGCAACGGCTTCAGCAATCCTGGCCCGGGCGGCGTCATCAGTCAGTCCGTCCAGGGTCTTCTTCAAAAAAGCCGGTTGCCCTTCATAGCTGCCCATCAGAACCGGGAGTAGCGTGCGCTGCTCCACATCATAGGGGGCCAGGTCTGCCAGGGTTTCGTTGAGGCGTTCCTTGAACCGCACCGGGTTGAGGTAGTCGAAGAGTGCGGTGGCATCGGCCAGGGAGGGAAATCCCATGGTGGCGACGCGCTCGCTGCGAAACCGCCGGGCTTCATCCTCAAGTACATCGGGGTCTTCGTAGATGACATGTCTAAGCAAGGCTGCGGCATCCAGATGGTCGCGGTCGTAGATGCGCTCGATGATAAAGCGCACGTCGTTGAAATAGGGCGCATCAGCGGGGAGTACGATCCAGAACATGGTGTCGGGAGTGTGGAAGGCCTCGATTCCGGGTACCGACATCTCGTCGTCCTGATCCGGGTCGAAGTCGCGGGCAACTACTCGGGCTCGCTTGTGCAGGTAGAGAACCAGTGCTTCATCTTCCAGGGCTTCGACAAAGGTGTCCAGGGTCTCTGGGCCGGCCCCAATTGCCAGGTTAAGGAGGGACTCCAGGCGCTCGGGGGCGAAACTCTCGTTTACCCATGAATCAAGGTCGGTGAGCCCTTGAAACTGCTCGATGGTGGCGAAGCGGATAAGGTCGACGCAATCATCTCGTCCGATTTCCGCAAAGAGAGCATGCATTTCTTCAGGTTCGAGGGCCCGGAGCAACTGCAGCGCCTGGGGATGGTCAAGGATGGCGTTGATGATCGCCATGCCGCCGTGGGCGCGCTCTTGCGCCACTATTTCTGTGACGGAGCTGCGGTGCTCCAGTGCCTGTTCATGCTCTTTCATTTGCCCTCTTGCAGCCGTGCACGGGCTTTGCGATAGGTTTCCAGGAGCATCTCGTAGGTCTGAAGCGAGCCGCCGGCGAACTTGACCGCCTCCTCCATGGCCTCGACTGCTCCATCATAGTCATGTGACCGGAAGCGCAAATCAGCGAGGGTCTTCCACAGGTATCCAGCATCGGCATGTTGCTTGAGCCCCTCTTCGATTTTGACGATACCCTCGTCGAGCATGAAGCTGTGGCGAAGGCAGAAACCGCCGAAACGGAAGTACTGGATGGCATCGTGAGGGGCGATTCTGACGCGGTTGAGGAGCACGTCCCGGGCCTTGTCCTTGTCGCCCTTCTCGAGGTAGATGCGCGCAATCATGTAGGTGGCTTCCGTGCCGTGGAAGGACTCCGAAAAGCGCTTGCTCAGCTCTTCCAGAATAGGCAGGGCTTTGTCCCTCTCTTTCAGCTGATCGAGATAGACGGTCCGGGCCTGCAGTAGCATCGCCCGGGGCACGTTCTTGGTGGTATTCTCAGTGTCGACCCGCCAGACTCGTTCGAGGAAGGGAATGGCTTCCTCGCCTCGCTTCCGAATCGCCAACTCCCGGCCGGCGATGAAGGCCAGTTCCAGGTTGTTGGGATCCGCCAGGGCTCGGTCACGGTAATCCGTTGCGGTGTTGCGGCCGGCCAGGTAATCCTGCACGGTGGCCACGAACACCTCTGTTTCCTTGAATCCGAAGAAGCGCTCAACCTCCTCACCTCCAGGGCGGCAGACCACCATGGTCGGATAGGAGTTCACCTCGAACTGCTTAGCAAGGCTGACGTTGGCATCAGCCCCGGCATCAATCTTGATAGAGACCAGGGTGCTGGCGAAATCCTGGAATGGCTTCGTGGGAAATACCTTCCTATCGTACTCCTTACAAGGCCCACACCACGGTGTATAGAAGTAGAGCAGCATGGGCTTCTTCTCTGAGAGCGAGAGGGCGCTGGCCTGCTCCACGTTCAATTGGAGAAAGCCCATGTCCCAGGTCAGTTCGGTTGGAATCGCAACCTTGTCAGGGGCAATGAGGGGAGAGGGCGCAGGTGTCTCCACTGGAACCGTCCGGGCGGGGCACCCGCCAAGGAGGAACGTGAGTAACAGGATCGACCGCTTCAGGGCAGTGTCGCAGCAGCTTCTCAGGCGTGACTTCGGGGTCATCGGGTCTCCGTCGTAGGGTAGGGAACCATTACATAATCTTGTCTTATGAGTCAAGGTTGTCTAGACTGGGCGCACCATGCAGGCCTCTATATTCATACCCTGTCTCATCGATCGTTTCTTGCCGGAAATCGGTCGCTCCACGGTGCGTCTCCTGGAGGCTCTGGGCGTCACCGTCAGCTACGACCCCCGACAGACCTGTTGCGGCCAGCCGGCTTTCAATGCGGGGCACCCGGAGGAGGCTGTCCATCTTGCCAGACGCATGTTGCAGATCTTCGATGGCGAGCATCCCGTGGTTTCTCCCTCAGGCTCATGTGTTGCCATGGTGCGCACCATGTATGGTCTCCTCGACCTGCCTGAAGAGGACCTGCGGCGTTGGAACAAGCTGCGGGCGAATCTCTTCGAGCTTTCCGAGTTTCTGGTGCGGGACGACTTGATTGGGGGCCTGGTGGCGCGCCGTCAGGGCCGAGCGGTCATTCACCATTCCTGCCATCACCTGCGCCATACTGGTGGCCGGATACCGCTGCTTTCCGTGTTGGAGAAAGTCGCTGGTATCGAAATCATCGAGAGTCCTGAAGCGCAGGCCTGCTGCGGTTTTGGCGGCATCTTCTCGGCCAAACTTCCGGAACTCTCCAAGGCCATCGGAACCGCCCGTCTCGACGCGATGTTGGCTCATGACCCTGACTACATTGTCCTGGCGGATGCTGGTTGCATCCTCCATCTCAGGGGGCTGTTGAGCGGTCGTCCGGGGAACGCCAAACCTCCGGTGATCCACTATGCCCAGCTGCTCGCAGACCCTGACCTCGGGGCTGGAGGGACTCCATGAGCGGGCTGCGGGATACCGTACAGACCAAGCTGGCCGATGCCGGCCTCCAGGAGGCCCTCGGGCGCGCTTTGGCCAGTTCCAATGCAAAACTGGAAACGGCCCTGTCAGAGCTTGATGATGTGCCCGCACTCAAGGATGCCGCCGCCGAGATTAGACGCCATGCCGTGGGGCGGATGTGGCAACTGTTGGAGACCTTCGAGGCGCGGCTGCGGGACGCGGGCACCACCGTACTCTGGGCCCGGGATGCCACCGATGTGCGTCGCTACATCGCCGAGATCTGCAGTGTCCACAAAGTGAGCAAGACGGTCCTGTCGAAGACTATGGTGGGCGAGGAACTTGGCTTGGAGCAATCCATCAAGGATGCTGGGAGCAGCGTTATCCAGTCTGACGTCGGTGAGCGAATCATTCAGCTGGCACAGCAGAGCCCTTCGCACATCATTCTTCCGTGTATCCATCTCCGGGCCGCGGACGTCGGGAAGATCCTCCACGAAAGGGGGCGCATGCCCTATAGCGAAGACCCCGCCGAGCTTAGCCGCGGCTTGGGCAAGTCCCTACGCCAGCATTTCCTGGGGGCGCACATGGGCGTTTCCGGGGCGAACTTCCTGGTGGCCGAAACGGGCAACATTGTCTGCGTAGAAAACGAAGGCAATATTCGCATGGGGTACTCGGTGCCCCCAGTGCATGTGGTGGTCACCGGCGTCGAAAAGATTCTGCCGACCCTGGCCGATGCCCGTCTGCTGCTCGCCTTGCTGCCGCGTCTGGCGACGGGCCAGCGGGCCACTTGTTACACCAGTATCCTGGGGCCTGCCCCGCTGCCAGGGCAGAGTCGCTATGTGATCCTGGTGGACAATGGACGCAGTGACCTCTTTGGCGCGGGGCCCTGCCGTGACCTGCTCCACTGCATCCGCTGTGGTGCCTGCCTCAATGTCTGCCCCGTCTACCAGCGGGTCGGTGGCCACGCCTATGGCTGGACCTATCCCGGACCAATCGGCACTGCCATGGCCTCCATGCTGGCCCCCGACGAGGCCGTCGAGAGTCTCTCGCTTTGCACGTTGTGCGGGGCCTGCAGTGAAGTGTGCCCGGTACGCATTCCGCTGGATCGTTTGATCCTCCTGGGGCGGGCTACGGCCCGAGCCCGGCGCAAGGCTTCGGAGGTGCGCCAGGAACGGCGGGCGTTGCGCTGGTTCCGCCGGGCAATGTCCGGACGTGTCCGCTACCGAATGAGCGATTGGGGGCATCGGCTGGGGCTGGCCTGGTGGGGCGGACGGGTCGCTGCCATGCAGGAGAAGTTGGGCTGGCGTGGTGAGCGCGCCGCGCCGGAACCGGCCCCGCAACTCTTTCGAACCTGGTGGTCCGGCCGCCGCAAACGGGGGGACCTGAAATGAGTGATGGGGGACGCAGGGGTTCCCGGGAAGCTTCTTTCTCGGTGGCCATGCACAATCGGACTCGCAGTGCCCGAGCCGCGATCCGGGGGCGGCTGGATACCGCCTATGAAGGCCAGCGACCGGATCCGCCCGAGGAGAGCTATCTCCGCCCGACGGACCAACCGGTACCCCTCTCGGATCTGGAGCGCTTCCTCGAGCGCCTGCGCGAGCACCAGGTGGGCTATCATCTGGTGGCTGGTGCCGAGGAGTTGGCGGAGCTCATGGCCAACCAGATCTACGCCAAGCGAGGGCGGAAGGCGCTGCTGGATAACCGCGGCGTGATGCTCCAGTGCAGACTCCTCGGCGGCTTGCGGCAGCGCCTGCTCGACGTCATAGTGGAGGCTGTTGGGGCGGGTCTGGCTGCAGACCAGGCCGATTTTGGCATCACTCCTTGCGAGGGGCTCATCGCCGAAACCGGGACCATCGTGTTGGCTGCGGACGACCGGCCGACGCTACAGGTTTCGTTGCTCCCGGGGCGGCACTTCGTCGTTGCCCGGGAGGCGCAACTGGTGGTCGACCTGGCAACGTGGATGGCGACGCATCCCGGCAACGGGCGACATCACATTCTACTCTCCGGCCCGAGCCGAACTGCGGACATTGAGAAGCAGGTGGTGATTGGCGTCCATGGCCCCTGGAAAGTTTCACTCTTCATTCTGCGTGATGGCTGGGAGCAGCGCTGATGGGTAAGAAACGGCTCAAGAACGAGAGCTTCTTCGTTGCCAAGCGGGTTGGTCGGGCGGTGCACGAGTTCGAGATGTTACCCAATGATTGTCGCGCTGTGGTTGCCCTCTCCGGTGGGCCTGTGAGCCTGACGATGTTGCGGGCGATGCTATATCGAGAGCGCTGGGCGCCCACCAATGCCACCTACCTGCCGGTGCACGTTCCCGACAGCGTACATGGGGAGAACGATGCGGTTGTTGAAGTGTTGCGCAGGCAGGTCGCGCAGT
>CALGBT010000307.1 GCA_937884235.1 uncultured Pseudomonadota bacterium | reverse complement strand
CGGAGGCTGGATCGAACGTGCCATGGCCTTGTGGCAGCGCAAAGAGAACCTGACAATCGAGCCGCTGTCCGCCACGGACTTCAAGCGATTCCGCCAGCGCGTTCTATACCCCAAATACCAGGCCGTTCCTTCGCTGGGCGGCCAATTGGAGGCCAACAAGGCATCCTTCGTGCGCCTTACCGATTCCCAGTGTGCAGTAATTGGCGGGCTGCTTGCTAACCCGCGTCTGACGGTCACCGGTGGGGCCGGGTCGGGGAAGACTGTCCTCGCCATGCACGCAGCCAAAGTCTTTGCCGGCGAGGGCCACCGCGTTCTCTTCCTCTGCTTCACCAAGGCGCTTGCCCGCGATCTCTGGCGGACTGTCCCTCGGGTCGACGGAGAGGAACTCGAGATCCGCCATTTCCACTCGCTCTGCCTCCAGGCCGCCGAGACCCTGGGGGGCTCGCCCCTCTTCCCCGATCCTGCCGACCGGGAGGCCTCGTCACAGTTCTGGAATCACCGCCTGCCCGAGCTCCTCAGCGCAGCCCTCGCAGCCAATCTCTGGCCCCGCTACGATGCCATCGTTGTGGACGAAGGTCAGGATTTCCTGAACCACTGGTGGGCCTGTGTGGAGGCGCTGCGCAAGGACGCTGACCACACCCACGTCATCGTCTTCGCCGACCGCGCCCAGGATATCTTCCGGCGTGGCGGAGATTTGCCCGGGGGTGGTTTCACCTACCGGTTGCCACACAACTTCCGCAATACGAAGCAGATTGCGCATTACGCCGCAGCCCTGGTTGGCGCTGAGTTGATTCCCCATCCCGACTGTCCGGAGGGTACACCGCCACTCGAGAAGAAACAGCTCCCCGGACCCGCCGGTCTGGCCCAGATCGAGGAGCTGGTCAAGGAACTCGCAGAGAAAGAGAGCGTGGCACCGGGCGACATCGTCATCCTGACTCCCCACTCGCGTCGCCACTCCTTGCTGGCCAACAAGACGCACCTGGCAGGCTTCGAACTAGCCGACGAGCCTCATCAGCGGAGCGGCAAGATCCTCCACACCAGCATCGGTGCCTTCAAAGGTCTCGAGTCACCGGTAGTCATCGTCGCCGACCTCGCCGCCGCCGACGAGCTTTCCAACCCCAACGCCCGCTACGTCGCCGCCTCCCGAGCTACTCAAGTGCTGTACGTGTTTGAGTTGTAGGGTCTACGGCAGCGGCACACCATGTTCTGCAAGGGTCTTCTGGGTGAATTCCCAGGCTGAGCCCCATTGGCTGATGAGTTCGACGAAGGTATTGACCCGCTCCCAGTCTTCGGGGCAATCCGCCAATTGGACGAGGGCCCGGAGGAAGGGGCGAACGGTGCGTTCGGGGGCGTGGGCCGTCTCGAGTAACTTCATCCAGTGGTCGAAACGGTAGCGAACGAAGGAGGCATCTTTGCGCCTGGCAGCCAGCGTGGCCTCCAGTTCGGCGGAGCGATGGTCGCAAAGGGAAAGCTCAGCAAATCGAAGCGTCGGGCTGTCAGCGAGGGCCTCAAAACCCGGTGCCAGACCGTGGGGCGGGATACAACGGGCGCCATCAAATCGCTCCATGTCCATTACCTTGACCTTTTCGGGCCTCACTTCGACTGATTCCAGTGAAGATAGGGTTGTGAGTATGGTGAGGTCGAGGCTATTGCGCGTATGGCGTAGCTTCAGAGAGATTAGATTCTTGAGGTTCTCGATGCCATCTAAGCTCCTTAGCCTGTAACAACTCTCCAGCGTGAGACTCGTAAGGGAGGGAGTCCTGGGAGTGTTGGTGAGGGACTCGATGGGAAGCTCGATTTGAAGATCGCTCAGATTGGCCAAATTGGCAATCGAGGCAAGGTCTATGACGGGGACGTCGTCTTCAAGTCCGTCGAAAAAGTGCGCCTGTGAGAGGCGCAGTCTACGCATTTTGGTCAGCCTGGATAGCCAGCCGAGTTTCTGCCAACCCGGCGGTACCGAGATGTCCAACTCCTCAAGCTCGGTGAGCTGCTCCAGTCCATCCATTGACCGAGCCTGGGAAAGGCAGAATTCGAGGCTGCGCAGCTGTCTTAGAGCGCTGAGGTCACGATAGTCATCAGCCTCCCAACCGAGGCCAGATAGCTTCTGCAAGCCGGGCAATCGCAGGACAGAGGCGACCGACGGGTCGCTGCTCCCGCCGGGCAATATGAGGGACTCCAGCCGACCAAGCAGAGGGAGGTCCAGGCTCCTTCTGTCAGCAGCATGAAAACAGATGCTCAGTTCTCGCAGGTCCCGCATTCCCGAGAGCCAGTCGAGGGATTCGAGTTCTGCGTGGCAATACACCCTCAGGCGCTGTAGACAGGTGAGCGTGGAGAGCGAATCTACGCCGCCAAACGTCTCCGCCCACAGGGTGTTCAGGGAGCGCAGATTCCCCAGCGATTCGATACCGGATATTTGCGGACCTGGATGCAAGCTATCCAACTCCAGGTGAAGGTGCTCCAGGGCCGGGAGGTCGAGACGAGCTGTTTCCTCACGGACCTCGATCTGAGTCAAACGCAGTTCCTTGAGGGATTTCGCAGCAGAGATCTGCGAAAGGTCGAGTTTGGGGGTGTGCGCGGCATGGAAGTAAGTACAGTCGCCGCACCCGACCACATCCAACCGGCGCAGATTGGGCAAAGAACTCAGTGCCGTCAAATTGCCCAGATAGGAGCAGTCCACGATGCTGAGCTCGACAAGGCTCTTGATGTTGGCGAGAAAGTCGATGTTGGTAAGATCCTTCATCGTCGCGAGCTGAACGAAGGAAAGTGATTTCATGGCGGCCATCAGGTCAAGTTCACCCGGGGCGTTCTCGCCGTGGATTCTCAGGGATTTGCAGCGCTGAAAACGGTCGATGCCACCCAGGGCTTCGCACCCGAACAATGTGACACTCTCCATGTTGGCATCCACTGATCGCAGGTTCGTCTGGCTATTTGCGAGCAGCCCCCGAGTGATACCGTCAACCTGGAGAAGAAATCCTTTCCCCGCCCGACTGGGCACGACCCGAATCGCCCCTGTCGTGCTGGAATCGAGTTGGAGCAGCGGCGAGCAACGGCTATCCGTCAAGTGCACGTGCAGCCGGCCCCCCCGATTAGGCAGGGGAGCTGCCGGCTCATGATTCGAATAGAAGGGAATCGACCACTCCTTCTCGGCTGACAGGGCTTCCATCTGGATGCACCCGCCCTCCCCCAGCCACGACCGCAAGCATCGCTCTGTTTGAATCAGCGCCGACTCGTCAATGCTCCATGATTTGCGCTCGCCCATTAGCCCTTCCTCCGGTTTTCGGTTACACGCCTGCGGCGAGTCTACGCACATGGGGCAGACAAATGGTGTCGTCTGGTCGGCAAAGATGCACTTGAAACCGAGCCTGGTGCCTCTGGGCTCAACCAATGACCATCAAATTGCGCCGGGGGAAGTAGCCGATGGTGATGGCAAAGCGGCAGAGATCGAGGCCGATTATAGCGCTGACATCGGCGTGCGGGTAAACACTGTCAGGAGGCGGTGGCAGGGTGCCGCAATTGACAGGAAAGAGGCGGCCGGCCACACTGACGAGCAGGTTGGTAACATCCGTCTCGAAGCTCCCGAATTGGGGACTGTGGTCGGTGACCCGAATGGGATTGACGTCTTCTGGAAAGAGATCGGGGTGGACGTATGAAATATGGGCCCCAGTATCGAAGATGACCCGGTGGGGGAACCCGTCGAAGGCTGCCTGGAACACGGGGATGGTGTTGGCGTAGTCCAGGGGCAGCGCATCGCCTGCGCATTCCAGCCGGTCGCGACTGGCGGTGAGGGTGTGCTCCGCCAGGTCGATCTTCATGTCCAGCTGGTTCAGGACATCGGTTCCAATCAATCCCGCCGTCTTGACGTTGAATCCGTCTCGCACGGAGGTATAGGTTTCGGGCCAGAGCCGATGGCCGACGGCAAAGGTGTCACCTGCAAAGCGAACGGCCTTGGCAGACCCAATGGTCCAGGGAGAGCCGGTGTCCACCACCCAGAGCTCGCCGTCGATATCGATGATGAGGGGGCCGTGGTGCTTGTGAATGTTGTATTTATGCATGCTTCCTCCTGTTGTGGCCGGCTTTCCCGGCGGCAGTAGGACTAGAGTAACGAGGCATTTGTGACACGTTGTGCTTTGCGCAGGCCGTGAAGGAGACTGCCGGCAGCTGCGGCATCCCTGACCTGGTCACGCGTCGCCCTCCCCTTTGACCGGAGGGTCGGCCAGAATACTCGCCCGCAGCTCAATCAGCTCCTGCTTCTCCTTCTCGTCAAGATCACACAGCCCGATCTCAGCGTTCAGGCAATTGACCTGCATCCGCCACCAGAAAAGCTTCTTCTGGTACTCGGACTTCCCCTCATACTCGGCCTTCTTCGCCGCGGCAAAAGCTTTGTCCGTAGCAGTCGGCACGTACTTCTCTTCGTCTTGCTTGTCGCTCATGGACTGCTCCTCGGTCAGGGTTATTGTGATGACACACTTCGTCCGTTTTCGGTCTTCATCTCACCGCGCCAGCCTGAGCACTGCCTGCGCAGCGGCCTCCGGATCAGATGCGGCCGCTGCTGCGACGATGCCATGCTGGACAACCCCAGGCTCGACAATGAGTTGCCAGGAGGCGTGATAGGCATAGAGCATCGGCCCATAGGTCGCCAGGACCTGCCACGTAGCCATCAGCTCGAAGCTCTCTTCGCTCGGAACCGGCAAGCCGGGGATGGTGAGCGGTCGACATTCAAGCACGATGCCCCACTCATCAGCCCCGCAGGATTCGACTACCGCGCACTGCACGATATCTGACTCCAGGTGAAAGACCGTCGCACCAGCCAATCCAGCCACGAGGTCCGCGATTGCGTCTCTTTCCGTAGTCATTTCCATCAACAACCTCCTGAATCAGTTGTAGCCATACACCTGTCTGCCCTGTACCCCAGGTCTTCCAGGTAGCGCACTCGTTTTTGACCGTCTGCCCTAATGCGAATTATCCGGATGCAGCATGTTCATCAGGAGCCCCCCGGAGGGCGCTTCTCTGCTGTAGTTTTCAAGGGTTCCAGTCTTCGAGATGAAGATGGAGAGTCCGCTGGGCAAGACCAGGCATCGTCTAAAACCGCCAGGTCCATCCATATATTTAGTACAGGCGAAGTAGAGCGCCTCGCGCAAGTTGTACCGGGGATCGATGGTTACCGGGTTGTAGACGGCCGCCATGATCCGCACGACCAGCACGAAGGCAGGGTTCTGGGCCCGACGGAGGGTCCGTTGCAGTTGCTCGACCCGCCGGTCGTTGGTACAGGCCGCCGCCACTTCCTCGGGAGTGCAGTCGAGCGCCGTCGCCACCACCTCGTACTGGTTCTCTGCCGGCAATTGCTTCCCCGCCGCCCAGGCATCGACCCTCCGGCACCCTTTGGTGACTCTCTGGTAGCCAAAGGCCTTGGTCAGTCCGACCCGACCGTCATGGCGCAGCAGTCCCTGCTCCACCATCCCCGGGATGAGGCGTGTCGGCAGCGGGTCAGGCAACCCGTCAAGCACCGCCTGAGCCAGCTCATGACCGGTCCGGTCCAGCAGCAGAGAAACTTCAGAAAACTCTTTTTCGAGATGTCGAGACAGGGATGCTTCCATCGCTTTAGCTCCTTAGTTTTACGTGGCGGCAAGCTGACGCTCAAATGACCACGTGTTCGAGGCGAATACTACGCCGAAAGTGCCTGATTTGTCGAGCTTAATCTCTAACCCCGTAGGGGTTCCATCCCGCCACTGTCGGGTAGCCACCGTGTCCCGCCACGGTCAGAAGGTCCTGCCAGTAAGCCCATCAGCACCAGCAACACCTGGGCCTGTCTTCAGGGCAGAACGTGTGGGTTGAGCCACATGGTGACGGATCGGTTTTCGAAGCAGGATGGAGTATTTCGGCTACCGGTGATAAAGTGGCCAGCGTCGCCACACGGAGGAATCTGGATGAAGCTACTACCCGGGATAGCCCTTATGGTATGTCTTTCGTGCGTTTCACAGCCAAGCCCCTGGAGGCCCGACGGAGTTTCTCGTCTCGAAGATAGCGCCACCGCGGACGGTTCCGGTGACAATCGTGCTCACCTCACTTCCGATGTCGATACTCCAATCCCTCCGAC
>CALGBT010000306.1 GCA_937884235.1 uncultured Pseudomonadota bacterium | reverse complement strand
AACTGCAGGCCAGTGGGTTGCTGGCTCATGTTCACGTGGACGACCGGGAGGAAGTAGGTCTACTGCTGGAGTTGAGCGGCAACATTCCCGCCGCCGCGGAACCGATTCAAGGTGTCGACTGGCGTTTCCTTCACGCCAATGGAGTGTTGCTCTGGGGGCAACTCAACTCCTTCTGGATTGCTGAAGGAGGGGCCCCACACAGCCGCTGCGTAGTGGTGCAGGACATCACCGCGCGCAAGCAGATGGAGGAGGGGATCCGCCGAGTCGAGAAGTTGCAGGCCATTGGCCGCCTGGCTGGTGGACTCGCCCACGACTTCAATAACCTCCTGGCGATTATCATGGGGCGCTTGTCCCTCATCCATTCCTCCGCCGGGGAGAGTGCCGAAACCAGCGAGCACCTGGCCTCGGCCGAGGAGGCCTGCCGTCGAGCGCGGGCCCTCACCGGTCGGCTGCTGGCATTCTCCCCGGGCGGCGTGCCGAAGCGGCAGGCGGTGGCGTTGGTGACAGTGGCGCAGGCCGCGGCTGATCTTTGCCTGAGGGGCAGCGGCGTCCGGGCCACCTATCATGTGGATGCGGGATTGCCCCTGGCTGACGCAGACCCCGGGCAGATGGAGCAGGTCTTCCTGAATCTCTTCTGCAATTCTATTGATGCCATCAACAAAGAGGGGACTACCCAGGGGACCATTGACGTGACCATGGGCCAGCAAATCCTGGCTCTGGGAGCACACCCGATGCTCACTGCGGGGACCTACATCTGCGTTGCGGTAACAGATAACGGTTGTGGCATCCCCACGGAGCAACTGCCACAGGTATTTGAGCCATTCTTCACCACCAAGTCGGGCGGTAGCGGCCTGGGTTTGGCCAGCGTTTACTCCATCCTGCAAGCCCATGGTGGCCACATCGAGGTAGCTTCAATGCCCACAGGGGGGTCGCAGGTCACCTTCTGGGTTCCGGTCAGCGTGGCCATGGCTGTAGAGCCACAGTTGGAGCAGGGCGCTTTCCCGGTCCATCACCGCGGCGTTGGGCGTATTCTGGTAATGGATGACGAACCGGCGGTGCGCGATGTCCTCTGCTCCATCCTGGAACGCAACGGCTACGAGGTGGTTGGAACGCCTGAAGGCGGGGCGGCGATTGCCGCGTGGAATGACGCGCGGGATGGGGAGAAGCCATTTGATGTCGTAGTGTTGGACATGATCGTAGACGAGGGCCTGGGGGGAGCCGAAACTCTCGCACAGCTCCAGGCTCAGGACGCTAGCGTCAGAGCTATTATCTGCAGCGGCTACGACCTCTCGGCTTCCCCCCGGGGCCACCGTCCGGAAGCACAGGCGTACCTGCAAAAGCCGTTCTCAGCTTCCTTCCTGCTGGACACCGTCAAGCGTGTGCTGGAGCAGCCAGTGTAATTGCGGGCGAGAGCCACCAGCAACGGCGCCGGCGTACCCCGCTAAAAGAGCTACCGATTGCCGTTGATTTCCGGCGGGAAGTTACCATCGTTGCGGAGGTTGCCGTTGATCTCACTCATCTGTTCAGGCTGCTCGGGACGATTGCCGCGGTCATCGCCACGAGGGGCAGAGCTGCGGTTGTTGGTGCTGGGGGCAGGACTGGGGGCATTACCGGGGCCGCCCTGAGGACGCCCGCCGGTGCGATCGCCGCGGCCACGCCCACGGTCGCCGCCGCCTCGGTTGCTACGGTTGCGACCACCCTTGTCGCGGTCTCGGTCACCGCGACCACGCCCACCACGTCGCTCGCCATCCCGACCACCCTTGCCACGCCCACCGCGGTCTCCGCGTCCGCGTGGCCGCTCGGGCCGCCGCTCAACAGAACTCCAGCGGTCTTCGGAACCCAGCCCCACGGCCCAGCAATCGCTCCGCAGGATCTCCTCGACAAACTCTGCCTGGCTGGCTACGTCGCTGGCGAAGAGAGTGGCCGCCTTGCCCAGGGGGCCATCGCTTCCGGTGCCGCCGGCAGCCGCAATGTCAAGATTCTCAATAGCTTCCAGTGCCAGGTCATTGGCCACCTGCGTGCTACCCGCGGTAACTGCGATGGCCCCGTGGAGGGCGGTGAACTGAACAATCCAGTCTCCCAGGCCATGGCCAGTCGTCTTGTCATAGGGATGGCACGCCAGCAGCGCACAGCCAGCAGCCAGCAGAGCCCTTACCTGGTCGTCGTCACTACCCTTCAGGAATGGGGCCAGGTCGGTATCCTCCGCCGGAGGGTAGACCAGGATGTGTCCCTTCTCGAGAGCTATCTGGGCGGCCACGAAGACCTTCTTGCCATGGGCACGAGCGGCGGCAACGATCTCGGGGGTCGGCAGACCGCCGAGCTCAACCAGACAGAGCCCATCCAGGAGCGTTGCCGGGATCGTCTCAAGCAGCGCATCAGTGTCACCGTCATGAATCAAAACGTGCAGGTCAATCAACATGGATGGCCTCCATCAGCACAAATATCCGCAAGGTGTGTACCACAGGCGCCTGCATCGGCAAAGCGAAAAGTGCATAAGAAATGGGTTGAGTTCGGTTGGGACGGCTCTTATAATGCGCCCTTGCATGGCGTAACTAAACTCTGAGTGACTACTGGAGGGTTGCAATGATAAGGCGTATCGGCGTGTTGACTGGGGGGGGAGATTGCCCGGGACTCAATCCCGCCATCAAGGGGCTTGTCCTGGGTGCCCACTACGGCTCCGCCCATCCCATTGAAGTAATTGGGCTACGGGACGGTTGGCGGAGTTTGGTAACCCCCGATCTGCCCCAACATGGACCGGCTCTCGGCACCCATTTCGGTAAGGACGAGCAGTGGCGCGTGCTGACTCCCGCCGATGTGGACCATTGGGACGCCATGGGGGGCACGAACCTCGGTTCCTCACGTACCAACCCCTACAGTTCGAGGAATCCGCAGCACCAGCAGGTCATCAAGAGCATTGAGGAGATGAAGCTTGACGCGCTAGTGGCAATCGGCGGTGAAGACACGTTGGGAGTGGCCGCTAAGTTGGACGCAGCGGGGATCCCGGTGGTGGGCATTCCCAAGACCATCGACAAGGACCTTGCCGGCACCGACTACACTTTGGGTTTCGAGACGGCAGTGCAGATTATCACCGAAGAGGTTGACCGCATACGCACCACCGCCGGGTCCCACAGCAGGACCTTCATCGTCGAGACCATGGGGAGGCATGCGGGCCACCTTGCACTGCAAGGCGGTATCGCCTCGGGAGCTTACGTAGTGCTGATTCCGGAACATGCATATAACCTGTCGCGGGTGGTCAGGCTGCTGGTTGAGCGCCGCATGAAAGGCATTCGGTACAGCATTGTGCTGGTCTCTGAGGGGGCCTTCTCCGAGGAAATGGGCAAGCCCTTTTCCAGCGGTGCTGTGCGCGACACCGGATTCGCCCATGTTGCCCTGGGTGGCATTGGCGACCAGTTACGTCAGGAGATTGAGGCGGCGACGGATTGGGACATGCGCTGCGTGTCGCTCTCCCACCTGCAGCGAGGTGGCGCCCCGGTACCG
>CALGBT010000305.1 GCA_937884235.1 uncultured Pseudomonadota bacterium | reverse complement strand
GTGCCGATAGCGCCGAAGTGATGGCAGACAACGAGGGCGACGGACTCTGGACAGTCTCCGTGGATTTGGAGCCCGGCAAGTACCTCTATAAATTCATTGTTGACGGCGAGTGGCTCCCCGACCCCGCCAACCCTGACCAGGAAGATGACGGCTACGGCAGCTTCAACAGCATCATCGAGGTAGAACCATGCGAGAAGTAATCGCTCTCAGCTTGCTATTTGCTTTGCTGACCACTGCCTGCGGCGACCCGGCCGGAGAGGAATCCATGGACCTCTACACCACCCTCGCCGACGGCAAGGTCGTGTTGGCCACCAGCGATGCTGCCGGAGTGGTCGAGTCAGACATGGTCGAAGACGCGGCAGACATAGCCGAAGAGTTGGTCGAACAACCGCAAGAAAACGGCTTCAACTACGAATGCGACCCCCTGACTACCGAATCGTGCGTCACGGTGTGCGGCTCTGCGGGGCAGCGCAAGTGCCTCAAGGAGTGGGGGCCCTGCATCCCCCCGGAGGAGTTCTGCGGCAATTGCGGTGATGATGACTGCGACGGCGAGGTCAACGAAGGCTGCGCCCCCAACCCGGCCTGCGACCCCGTCATTGAACCCGACTGCCCCGTCGCCAAGATCGAAATTGCCGAGGGCTACGCGGCCTTCACCGGGGATACCCTGCACCTCTCGGGGCTGGGCTCAACCTCCCCCAACGGTGCCATTGTCAAGTGGGCCTGGTCGGTGCAGGCACCAGCCGGTGCGGCCACCGATTTCGCCCCCAACGCCACCGCTGCTGAGGTGACTTTCAAGATTGAGGCTGCGGGCCAGTATCTCTTCTCATTGGAAGTGGAGGATGAAACGGGTGAGGCTTCCTGCCAGGCCGCCCAGGCCGTAGTCAACGCGGCCACCTACCCGCCCGTCGACCCCGAAGTGGGCTGCGCCGACGGCGGTCGTGAGGGCTTTTTGGATTCCACTGCCTACCCGCACATTGCGGGCTGCTCGGGGGGCTGGGAGAAGCCGGGCATCACTCCCGAGACCATCGCCGCAACCTGCGGCAACGCCGCCGGCGACGATGGTGACAACCCTGAAGGCAAAGGGTGTTCCACCCCCGACCTCTGCGCCAAAGACTGGCACGTCTGCATCACCTGGAAGGAAGTTGCCGAGAAATCACCCACGGGATGTGCCGGTGCGGTCCCGTCAGATGCCAAGTCGAAATCCCTCTTCTTCGCCATGCGCCAGCCCAGTGAAACAGGCAGCGTCTGCGGCGAGTGGGGCGACGGCTTCAACGACGTCTTTGGCTGCGGCAACCTTGGGGCCGGACTGGGCCCGGACAAGAACTGCGGCCCGCTGGACCGCGTCCTCGCCAGCACGCAACCCAACTCCTGCGGCTTCAACGAGGCCGAACCGCCCCTGGGTCCCTGGGAGTGCATGGGCGACGACCAGTCACACCTGAATGAAGGGGCCCTGGTCACCAAGAAGGCGTGCGCTGGCACCACCTGCTCCTACGACGGCGACCCCTTGGGTTCACAGGACAAGGGCGGGGTGTTGTGTTGTCGGAATTAGCCCCGCACCACCCAACACACCGGCGACAAGCCAGAGGCGGCGCCATGCTGACGCAAGGCGCGGCGATATTGCCCAGAGGGATTCCGATGATGCAACGACACGCCGCCACCCTACTGCTCCTCCTTGCCGTCGCCTGCGGTTCAACCCGCCCCAGCGCGGATATCATCGAGACATTAGCGGCTGATGCTGCTGGGGAGTTGTCGGCAGACGAGATCGCGAGAGCCGACACCCAGCCAGCACCAGCTTCGAACCTGCGGGTCATGACCTTCAACGTCCTCTGCTTCTTCTGTAACGATATCGAGTATGACCCCTGGGAGGATCGCCTGGTCTACTTTGGCGACCTCTTTGCCCGCCACCAGCCGGACCTCATTGGACTCCAGGAGTTGCTCTTCGAAGATGAGGTGAAGCAGATTATCGAGGAAGCACCGGGATACTCCGCCCTCTTCTTCGAAGATGATGTGCAGGAACTCTTCAAGGACTACGCCGATGCCACCATTCTCTACCGTACTGACCGCTTTGAGGTCGTGGATAACGGCTTCTACTGGCTCAGCGAGACTCCGGACACCCCACTGGCCGGCGGCTGGGCCGACACCAACCTGCCCCGCCTGGTGGCCTGGGCCCATCTCCGACAGAGCGCAGACGGAAGAGAGTTCTACTTCGCCACCACCCATTTCGACAATAATCCCCCGAACCAGGAAATGAGCGCCCCTCTGCTCGTCGAGCGCACGGCAACATGGTCAGCGCAAATGCCCGTCATCGTCGTCGGGGACTTTAACTCCAAGCCGGCCTCGCCGGCCTACGCCACTCTGGTAACACCGGCAGACTCTGCCCACTTGACCCTACAGAACACCTTTGACCTGGCCAACGATTGGCACATAGAGACCAACGTCGAACCGCCGCAAGCCTACGATCCGGCCCACCGCATCGATCATATTTTTGTGGCGGGAGATGCCCCGTGGGAGGTTTCTGATTGGGTGGTGGACATGCGCGTCTACGGCCCCGACGACCGCTACCCCAGTGACCACTTTGCGATTGTCGCCGAGCTCCGCTTCTAGCTCAATCTCTGCCCTGGTCGCTGCCGTCCGGCTTGCGAGTTCTCGGCTCGTCACTCTTGACGTGCACATCCCGCTGCGGGAAGGGAATGGTGACTCCTCGCTCCCGGAAGATCGCATCGATGCCATAGTTGATTTCGGAAACGGTGTGGTATTTCAGCTCTACCTTGTGGGTCCAGACCAGCAACTCGAAATTCAGGGACGAATCGCCAAAGCCCATGAACCAGACCTCGGGAGCCGGCTTGCCGAGTACGCGGGGGTGCTTGCTGCCCACCTCCTTGAGCAACTCGGTCACCAGATTGACATCGGATCCGTAGGCGACTCCTACAGGGACATGCAGCCTTACGGTTTCGGTCCCGTGGCTCCAGTTCACCACCCGACCGGAGACGAATTCGCTGTTCGGGATGATCACCGACACCTGGTCTCGGGTCACTAGCGTCGTGGCTCGGGCACGAATAGACTCCACACGTCCTTCCATACCTCCCGCATCCACGAAGTCCCCCTTCTTGATGGGCCGCTCGAAGAGAAGCGTGAAACCGGAGATGAAGTTGTTGGCAATAGCCTGTAGACCGAAACCGATACCGATACCGATGACGCCGGCGAAGAGAGCCAGCGCACCAAATCCGATACCGACGAATTCAAGCCCCATGACGAATCCGCTGAAGAGCACGATATATTTGATCACTGCGGCGATGGCATCCTGGACCCCGACGTCCCAGGTGAAGTAGACGAAGATGTGCTGACGCACAAAGCGCACGATCATCCGGTTTATGGCTACCGTGAGGGCAATCACGCCCAGTAGCCCGACGAAGGCCCACGCCGTGATTTCCTTGTCACCGATGGTGAAGAGGACCTTTTCGAAGACCTCGCCGATTCGCTGGAACCCAAAGAGAGAGCCCCACACGCGGGTGAAGAGGCCAAGGATAAGGCCGCCCCAGAGAAGCAGGAGACCCGAGGAATAGGAGAGGAAGAGCAGGTAGCGGAGCCAGCCCGGCGGGTTCGCCCGATTGCGCAGCGGGCGAACGGTGAGGCGGCCGAGCAGAATCGAGAGGAGAATGATCGCCAGGAGTGCCGCAAGGCTTACTCCGCCACGCCAGATGTACCACCAGGAATCCCGCTGCTCCACCTCGAATTTGGCCTGATAGTGGCGCACCACTTCGGCACACCATTCAATCTCCCACTTGCCCGCGTCGATCTGGTCATAGAGGTCGAGGAGCTTCTGGTAGCGGTCGAAGATGGCCTCTGCCAGCTCCTCGGCGCCATCCCCGGGAACCGACAGCGAAAGGTGAGCGTACTCCTGGCGCCAGGCATCCCGGCGGCGATTCAGCTCGTCCCTGGCATTCGCCTGCCGCTCGGCACTCAAATAGTAGGCATAGGACTCAAACTCGGGGGGCTGCTTCTTGCCGTGCAACATACTGAAGAGGGCTGCTGCAGAGGCCCCACGGAAATCCTCCACCTGCCGCTCGGTGTCCAACACGTAAAGCTTGTGCTGAAGGACAGCCACCTCCATTTGCCAGAGCCGGAATTCGCTGAAGGAGCCCTCCTCTTCCGCCCGCTCCTCCGGTGCGTCCAGACGCAACTGCTTGAGTTGGCGCCGAACCTTGGCCTCTTCGTCATCGATGCTCTGATGGGCAGCCTCCATCCGCTGCTTGGCCTCTTCCAAGTCTGCCTCGGTGACAACCAGTGAGGCAAAGACCTGCTCCCGCTTCCCCTCCAGGACGTTGTATTGCTCCTGGCGCTCGTATGTTTCCAGGCGCACCCGCTGGAGTTGTGCCTCGATATGATCGGCAACACGCTTCCTCGATTCTTTGCGATATGAAGCAATAACTGGGAATCTCTCGACCTGTTCCTGGCGCAGATTCAGGGTCAGTTCCCTACCGACGGGGTCGATATCCGACTCAGCCAGTGACTGGAGCGTGATATCCCTCTTCTTCTCCTTGAGGGTCTGGGCCAATTCCCCGTTTAGCCCGGCGCGCCGGGCCTTGAGCAAAGAGAATGAAACCTGGGAAAGGCGCACCTCGGCAAGATATTGCAGCACTTCATCCAAGGTCATGGCGACAATCTCCCCTGCCGGAGTCGGGGGGGCCTCCAATTGTGCAAGGAGTTGCGTACCATGCTTGAGTCCCTCAGTGGTCTCATGCTGCTCCTGCCGGAAGGTCTCCATGAGGAAGCTGAGGGTATCCACGAGGTCGTTTTCCAAGTCCAGGTTGGCCTCCAACTGAGGCATCAGCGCAGAATCGACTCGCGCACTTCCCTCCTCAATAATCCGCTTCTGCGTCTCGCGGACCTGGCGCTTCAGGCGCTTGACCCTTTCCGTGGCCCGGGTCAGATCGTCCCGCCATTTAAGGAGGGTGGTCTGCTCCTTGATGAGCCTCTTCTCCGTTTCGGCAAGCTGTTCGACGATGGGGGAGACCTTTTCTGAGATGCTCTTGTCCGACTTGCCGATGGTGATCTTCGGCGTCTTGATGAGCTCGGCCTGACCGGGTAGCTGCGCAAAGGCACGCCCTCCCAGCAGCAGACAAACGAGAAGAGTGCTGAAACAGATGAGTCGACGCATGGTCCCCCTCAGTCGCGGCCAGACCCGTGCCGGCATCTGGACCTCACGTCAAGCAAGATACGCCATGATTTGCGCAGGCGTCAACGGTGGCGGTAAATCATTTGACCTCGGTGGGGAGCGTGGCTACACTACGCCGGATTTCCGAGCCAGGGAGAGAGCATGGCCGCCAAGAGCAGAGCCCCATTTCCTGCAATGCACTACCTGCGGCGCACCGTCCAGATGGGCATCGTTGTTGCCGCAGCAGTAACCGGCTATCGCTTCGCCAGCGGCCTCTCTCTGACCTCCGTCGAGAAGTACTGCCCCATGGGTGGCATGGCCACCAGCGGCTCCCTGGCCACCCAACAACGCTTCAGTTGCGCCACGGGAGAATTCAACTTTGCACTGATGGTGGCCCTCCTGGTGCTGGCGATTCTGGCGCGCAAATCATTCTGTTCCTGGCTCTGCCCGGTGGGCACCCTGAGCGAACTGCTGGGGTCGGTTGTTGGTCGCTTGAAAGGAAGGACACGCCAGGTGAAGAGCGGCACTAGCCTCGCCCTGGTTGTGCCTCCTCGCCAGCTTGACCGCTGGCTACGGCTGCTGCGCTATCCCGTGCTCTTCGTGATTCTCTACGCCACCTTCCGCTCCGGCGAACTGCTCTTTAGACCCTTCTGCCCCTACTACGTAATGTTCAGCTTCCATGGCCATAACGTTGAGCTATGGAGTTATGCACTTCTGAGCATCTTCGCTTTGGGCGTACTGATTATCCCGTTGCTCTGGTGTCGCTACCTCTGTCCTCTGGGAGGGGCACTCTGGCCCTTTTCCCGTGTCAGCCTTCTGCGAGTTCGCCGCCACGCCGAGGCCTGCACCGATTGCGGCCTGTGCGACCGGGCCTGCGGCCAGTCAATCCCCGTGGCAACGGCCGCGGATGTGACCTCCGGGGAATGTACTCTCTGCCTGGAATGCACCCAGGTCTGCCCGGCCCCAGGGGCGCTGTCGCTAGCCGTGCCTGCGTCCAACCGGCGGTGGCCCCGTGTTGCCGTCCCCGCCGTCGTCGCCCTGCTGGTTGTCGGCGGCCTCTGGGGGGGCAGCATCTATGCCATTCCCAGTTTCTCCCAGGAGTTCGCCAACGCTGACTCCGCCGTTGAGTTACGGTCGGTCAGACTCCAGGTGCAAGGGGTCAAATGCGTCGATACGGCAAAGCTGGCAGCTACTGTTTTCGAAGGAATGGGTGGCATTGTCAGTTTTGTCGCATATGCTTCCAGGAACGAAGTGGTCATAGACTTCGATGCCTCACAGACCACCGTTGAAGCAATTGTGAAGACCATGAACGGTCCCGTCTACATCAAGTCGTCGGGTGAGTTCATCTTTCACATCTATCAGGTATTGCAGATCGACGGGAAGCCCGTCGCGAAGAAGTTGGTTACGAACTGAATGTAAAGGAGGAAGCTCATGAATCGTTTCACGACACTTTTGGCAGTACTGGTGGCCGTATCGTTCGTAGCTACGGCCTGTGGCAAGAAAGCCGAAGAGACCGGCGAGAAGAAGACCGAGAAGGTCGAGAAAGCTGAGAAGACTGCAGAACCGGCAGCGGAAGAGAAAGCCGCAGAACCGGCAGCAGAAGAGAAGACTGCAGAGCCGGCAGCAGAAGAGAAGACTGCAGAACCGGCAGCAGAAGAGAAGACTGCAGAACCGGCAGCAGAAGAGAAGACTGCAGAGCCGGCAGCAGAGCCCAGCACCGCCCGTGAGGGTGGTGCCGCCTCTGAACCCGCCGCCGAACCCGAAGCCGTCAACCCGCACTCAGCCAGCGCCGACAATCTCCTCGTGGCCACGTACGAGGTCCCGGGCCTCGACGAGGCAACTGCCAAGCAGCTGACCCTGGCCCTGTCGGACCGTGATGGTGTTGTCTCAGCCAAGGCCGACCAGGAAAAGAGCCTCTTCCAGGTCACCTACAGCTCCGGCTGCCCCCACAGCATGGAAGGCGCGCTCAAGGGCGTCGTCGCCGAAACCAAGCTCCAAGGCGTCACCGCCCGCGGCGGCGATGCCCCCGCCACCGGTGCCTGCGGCGGCTGCGCCAACAAGGCGACTTGCGGCGGACATGGGGAAGGGCTTTAAAGGCGGTGAGCGGCCGGCTGCGCCGGCGTTCGCAGTTCGCTTCGCTCACGTTCGCAGTTCGCTTTGCTCACGTTGGCAGTTCGCTTCGCTCACGTTGGCAGTTCGCTTCGCTCACCTAGCAGTTCGCTTTGCTCACCTAGCAGTTCGCTTCGCTCACGTTCGCAGTTCGCTTTGCTCACGTTCGCGGCTGGCTATGCCGGCATTGTTTAGGGCTGGTGCGGTAGTCCTTGCCTTGGTGTGCTGCAAGCCCTAAACATGCTTGGTGGAGCTGTGGGCAATGAAGAGGACATGGGATGGGTTCTGGGCGCTGGCGCTGATAGCTCTTGTGGCGACGGCTTGCGCACATGATGAGGGGCAGTCATTCGTTCGCAAGCTTGAGATCTCGGGCAACGCAGAAGTCAGCGACGGGGCCATCAAGGAAGGTCTTGAAACCCGTGCTCTTTCCTGGTGGCCCTTCATGGGCCGCGTGCCCTTTGACGAACTGGCGTGGCAACGGGACCTCAGCCGCGCCGAGACTTTTTACAAGACCAAAGGCTTCTTCGACGCGAGGATTGAGTCGGAAGACGTAGTCGACACTAGCCCGGCGCGCGTCGACATCCAGCTGGTGGTTCACGAGGGTTCGCGCTACCGGGTGGAATCTGTACGGGTAGCTCCTCCGGAATCACAGGTACTGCTCAAGAAGGCTACGGCGCGACTCCTTGCACTCCAAGGACGGCCTTTCGACCAGGACCGCTATATCGAAGCCCGTGACCTGCTGGCCAAAGCCTGGACAGACGAGGGCTTCTGTGAATCGAAGGTGACGGGGAGCGTGGTAGTCCATCGCCAGGCACAGAGTGTCGAGATCGAGGTGGTCGCCACGCCGGGGCCGCAGTGCTTCATTCGTGGCGTACTCATGCGCGGCGACGTCGACGTGGGTTCAGATATCATCCTCAGCCACTCTCGCCTCGAGAAGGGCATGCTGGTCACTCCTGAACACCTCCGCAAAGCCGAACACGGCATTTACGCCCTCGGGCTCTTCAGCCTGGTGCGACTGGAGGTCAACCGTCGTGGAGAGACGGTCGATAAAGAGCAGCGCTACGGCCGCAAAGCGCGCCGCCTCGAACTCAGAGAGCGCCCCCTACCTGCAGATGTCGGGCCCCACAAGGGCGTCATCATCACATTGTATGTACAAAGCCGCCCCCCGCGCGAGGTCAAGGCCGGCGTCGGTATCGGCTTTGACCGCGCCCGACAACAAGTACGCGCCAGCGGCGGCTGGAGCCACCGCAACTTCCTGGGGGGGCTGCGCACGCTCTCGCTCTCTGGCCTGGTCGGATACAACTTCGTCCCGGCTCTCTGGGAGCGTACCGCCGATGGTCCCTCCGCCCAGGCGGGGATCCATTTCATCCAGCCGGGGTTCCTCGAACCGGCCCTGACTTTCCAAGCCAATGCCATCTACAATCTCGTCTTCGAGGAGGCTTTCCAGTATCACGCTCCCACCGCACGCATTGGTCTGGAACGCCCGTTCTACTGGGATCTCAAAGCCTCAGTCGGCTTCGAGGTAACCTACTATGACTTCTTCAATGTCAAACGGGCCGTGCTCAATACCGAGAGCAACCCCTTGCGCTCCGATTTCCGGGACCCTTTCCTGCTCACGCTACTCACAGAAGCAATAGAATGGGACGGTCGTGACAACTCCCTTGTGACCCGCAACGGCATCTATGCCAGGCTGGCAACCAGTCAGGCCCTCAGCCCGCTGGGCAGCGACTTTCAATTCCTCAAGGTTGAAGGCGACCTGCGCGGTTATTACTCCCCATGGCGATGGCTGACTGTCGCTAGCCGCGTCCTCAACGGTTATGCTTGGGGCTTTGGCGATGGCGGCGCGGTGCCAGTGACGTCCAGATACTTCGCAGGAGGTGCCAACAGCGTCCGCGGATTCGACTACAACCGCCTCTCCCCATACGCCGAGCAGTGCTATGACTCCGGCAAATGCCAACGTGTCCCGGTAGGCGGTTTGACCATCCTCACGACCTCCCTCGAAAGTCGCTTCCACCATGGTTGGGGGCTGTCCACCGTGCTTTTCACTGACGTCGGCAACGTCGACGAGCAGGCCTTTCGCGTGGCCCCCGGGGCGCTCACCTGGAATGCCGGTCTCGGTCTGCGCTACCTCACGCCGGTGGGCCCCGCCCGCCTCGACTTCGCCTATCGCCTCAGCGATCCAGAGCGCTTCGCCCACCTCGCTCGATGGACCTTCTATGTCACCCTCGGGGAGGCCTTTTGATGCGGTGGCTCCGCCTCCTCCTACTACTCGTGTTCGACCTCTTGCTGGCTGCGCACATGGTGCTTCTGGTAGCGTTCTTCACGCTCCAGAGTCCACCCGGACGCGCCTGGCTGGCGCAGACCCTGGCCCAACTGGCGAGCGACGAAATAGCCGGGACCGTGCACCTCGGGGGCCTCGAGGGAGACCTCATCAACCGCCTCCGCTTCCTCGATGGACTCCTCTTTGACAAAAACGGACAACTGGTCGCCAGTCTCCCTGCCCTGGAAATCAGATACGATCTTGCTCCCCTGCTTGACCGTGAGTTTGTCACCACCCTCATACGCTTCGAGCAACCTGACATCCTCGCTGACCCGACCCTGGTCGGCGCGCTGAGCCCCCTCCCATCGGACGCACCCGAAACTCCGTCGAAGCCTCCCGACTTTGCCATCATACTCCGCCGGGTCGAGCTGCGTGGAGGTCGAATCCGCCTCCCTGAACAGCCCGAGGAGGACATCGCCACCCTCGAGTTCGATGCCGCGGGCCGAATCGAACTGGCGGAGACGGACATCCAGGCCTCAGCGACCATGCAAGTCCGCAACATGCACCTTCCGGACTCCATCCAACCGGCCTCCTTGCCCCGATTGGACGGGGCCGCTGACGTGGAAATCGCGGTGGCCTTGGCCGGCAACGTCGTGACCACGTCAGCATCAGCAGACCTGATTCTGGCCGGGCACACGGCCACACTGGCGGTGAGCGGCTCCGTCACCGACCTGCAACCACGCCTCTATGCCACTCTGATCACCTCGGAAGTGCATCTTGCCCCCCCGCTGACGCCGGTTCCCGTCTCCGTCAGCCTGGTCGCTGGTCTGCGCCTCGATGGCAGCAACCAGGGCACGGCCATGCTCAGCACGCCTCGACTTGCGGTGGACGGGATTCGCTTGGACGGAACCACGGCCTGGGCAAACCTGGAAGGAAACCAGCTATCTGCAGATCTCTCTCTCGCCCTGCCGGAGACCACACCAGTTCAGCTTCACGCCGATTACTCCCTGACCTCCCAGAAGTTGCTCACAACGTTGGCGGCCCGCAACCTGCGTACCTCAGATTACGCCGCGCAGTTGCCCCTCCCCGCCGGCACAAGTGCCACTCTCGACCGCCTCTCGGCCAAGGCCACAGCAGCACTCGATAAGCCTGACCCGCAATGGACCTTGTCGGCAACTTTGGACGCCACAGACCTCGCAATTCTCGGAGTACCCCTCGACGCGGCATCGCTGGAAGTGTTCGGGAGTGGCACAGGGGGCCGCGTTGCCGGTAGAGCCATGGTCTCTGCCCCCACGCTCAGCCTGCCCGCCATCAGGCTTGAGGACCTCGTCGCGACCCTGGTGATACCTGACTGGGGGCCGCTCCGCATCGATCTGGGCGCCACGTTCAAGGACGGGTTCTTCTCTCTGGCTACCAGCACCGCATGGGACGGCACGTGGCGACCCCCTGAGACAGCTCAGATTCTTGGCCTGACCGCCCGGTACCGGGGAGTTGAGGTGGCCAGCGAGGGCACAGCACAGGTTACCCTGGGGGATCTCTCCGACATCGCCATCACCCCCTGGCAACTCAACCTCGCCGGGGGAGCCGTGGTCGTTGCAGGTCACGCCACTCCAGCAGCCAACCAGGTGCAAGCAAAGCTCCGGTGGCAGGACCTGCAATTGGCCCCCATCAGCCAGGCTTTGGGACTCCCGCAGATCACCTCAGTAGCGACTGGGGAGATCACCCTGGGGGGGGCCAGTCTAGCATCACCCACGATCCACGGTTCAGTG
>CALGBT010000304.1 GCA_937884235.1 uncultured Pseudomonadota bacterium | reverse complement strand
TCCCTCCGACAGGAGTTCGATTACCGGGTGCCAGACCCTTTCGCGGACCTCATTCAGCCCGGCTTTCGCGTCCTCGTTCCATTTGGACCTCGCCTCACCACGGGGTATGTCACTGCAGTTGCCGATGAAACCGACTACCAGGGAAAACTCAAGGCGATTGCCGATCTTCTCGACGCGGCCCCGGCATTCAACGCCGAGCTCCTGGAACTTCTGCGTTTCGCTGCAGATTACTATCGCGTTCCCCTCGGCGAGTTGATGCGCAAGGCACTCCCTCCATCCATGCATGCCAGCGAAAAGACCCGCATCCATCTCACCGATGCGGGCAAAGAAGCGCTGGCAGCCGGCACCCATCCCGACCTCCAGCGGCTAGCAGGGCGGGGCCTCACCCTGCGGCGCGCGCGGGAACTCTGCGCACCAGCGATCCTCAGTCAGTACGAAGAAGAAGGACTCCTCGAACGACGCCAGACAGTGCAGCACGGCGGCCCCGGTGAAGTCCTGGAAAAGCGCCTCAAAGTGGCCCGCTACGACCCTGCACTTATCACCGGACCGAAGCAGCATGAGCTGGTGGCCTTTTTGATGCAGAATGGGACGGTTACACTGTCTGAACTCAAGCTACACTTCAAGCAGCCCGAGCGCCTCGTCAAGCTCCTTGCTGAAAGAGGGGTCCTGGAGGTCGAGAAGGTGCGGGTCTTTCGCACCATAGAGAGCTCCATGACTGCCCCCGCCACTCCCAACCAACTCAACCCCGATCAAGTGGCCGCCCTAACGCAAATCGTGGCTGCCCTCGATGGCGGTGAGTTCCACTCCTTTCTCCTCAACGGAGTGACCGGCAGCGGTAAGACGGAAGTCTACATGCATGCCATTGTCAAGGTTCTCGAGATGGGGCGGCAGGCTTTGGTGCTGGTTCCGGAAATCGCGCTGACGCCGCAACTGATGTCGACTTTCCGGGGACGATTCGGGGACCAGGTGGCCATTCTCCATTCAGCTCTCTCTCCGGGGGAACGCTACGACCAGTGGTGCCAGGTCGCCGCCGGTACTCGCTCCATCGTCGTCGGCGCCCGGTCTGCCATCTTCTGCCCCCTCAATAGGCTGGGGCTGGTAGTTGTTGATGAAGAGCATGAGCCTTCATTCAAACAGGACGAACGCCCCTTCTACAACGCCCGGGACCTGGCTCTGGTGCGCGGCAGACAGGCCGGGGCAACCGTCGTCCTGGGCTCCGCTACGCCCTCGCTGGAAAGCCATTTCAATGTCGTCAACGGTAAGTTTCAGGAGCTCCTGCTGCCTCGACGCGCCACACCCCGGCCGCTCCCTGACGTCGTCATTGTTGACCTCAAGGAGGCA
>CALGBT010000303.1 GCA_937884235.1 uncultured Pseudomonadota bacterium | reverse complement strand
CTGCCGGTCTCAGTTGATCAGTCGGACACACAGGTCTGGTCGGTTAGCAACGAGTGGAGCGGAGTTTCAGCCGCGGCCGGAGTTGCGTGGGACCAAGGTTCGGGCTTGACCTGGGAAGAGAAGTATCAGGCCTGGATCCGTAGTCTCTCTCCCGTCACTTCCACTGAGGGCTACAGCTCGTATACGACCTATCTGCTCTCCACACCCTGGGGTAAGGTCATGCCCGCTCCCCGGCTGGAATGCGCCGAGACCGCACTCTTCCTGCGGGCCACCTTCGCCTCTTGGTATGGTTTACCGTTCATCGTTTCTGCCTGGGATAGTGGTCCAGTCTACTTTGGCCACTTCGGCATCCGGACGAAGGACGGGAAGTATGGTAGCACGCCACGATTCAAGAATTCCTACCAGGACTACTCCGCCATGACCGCCTCCCAGTATGCTGCCGGGTGGCCATCGGATAGCAAGCTGCGGCAGCGCAAGCTGTCGTCGAGCAAGGATGACTTGAACGGCTTCCTCTGCGATTCCTGCTATGCCGGAGCCTACTTCGATGAGATCTTCTTGAACAAGCGGACAGGGCATTTCATGGTCTGGCTGCTCACCTATACGGGTTCCATGCACCTGGCCAGCTCCGACAACGCCTTTCATATCGAACCGAAGGCGGTGAGGGAGGGCGATATCCTGCTCGAGCGTTGGCAGAAGAAGGGCATAGGTCACACCCTCATCGTCAAGAAGGTAGACGCCTTGGAGGCGGGCCAGATAAGTGCCGAACTGGCTTCCGGGTCCATGCCGCGGCGCCAGCCGAAATGGGAGACGGGGGCCTCGTCCAAGAGTTACTTCACCAATCCCTACTGTGGTGGGCCTGGTGAAAGTAACGATGGCTACCCCTACGCCACGTTGGGCGGTGGCCTCAAGCGCTTCCGGCAGCCCCGCATCAACGACGGCTACTGGTGCCTGGTGGTGCCTCCCGAGTTCGCCGACTTCTGGATCGCAGATTCTGAAACCGAACGAATTGCCGGGCGTATCGCCTCCTTCGAGGCACTGCTAGGGACACTCAGCCCGGCAGCCATGACGGATGTCTATCTCCAGAAGATCGAGGACAAGCGCAACCATCTCCGGAACTATCCCGCCAGTTGCGCTGCCCGTATCGAGCGAGAGAAGGCCTTCAAGGACCTTTACGAGTTGCAGCTTCAGCATTTTGGCTATGACCAGGAGACGGTTGACCGGCAGTACCGCAGGCTTGAGGACTATGTCTTCGCAGAGTTGGACTATTCCGCTTCCAAGACCTGTTGCTGGAATTCCTCTACTGCCGCCATGTACGAAATCATCATGGCCTACAACGAATCACTGATTGAGGCCGCACAAGGGTGCCCGCAGCTAGCTGTATTCAAGGCATCTGGCGGCGGTTTTAGCCTCTTCGAGGACTTCGCTGAGAGCATCGAGCGGGGGGATGAATGGGTGTCCTGGAGTGCCGACGAGAGCTGCCCCCAGGCGGCGGTTGATGAAGATACCGAGGCCGACCACCAGTGGACGCCCCTCTGCGATATCTTCGCCGATGTGCAAAGTGGTGGCTCCGGTCCGTGTGACGACCAGTTTGGCACCAACTACTCTGCTGAGGAAGCCGCAATTCTGGAACCCGGTAGCTACACTGGACTGAAGGCCTGCAACTCCCTGGGAAGCGACTGGTACCGGCTGACCACCGATGGCACATCCTATGTTGTGACCGTGAGTTTTGCCACTGATGTGGCGGATATCGACCTCTTCCTCTTCGATAGCCAGATGACCGAGATTGACTCCAGCGCCACGGCAAATGGCCTGGAGACTGTGAAACTGCCGGGGGCGGCTGGGGACTACTTCGTGGAAGTGCGGCTCTACTCGGGTACTATTGCGGACTATGACCTGGTGGTTCAGGAGTAGGTGTAGTGCTGGGGCATTATCCATGTTTGGTCTGAGGAGGTTTGGCTTGAGCGGAATGGGACGTTGTGCGCTGGTGCTTCTGCTTGTTGGTGTCGCTTGCAGTGGAGAATCTTCTCCGGGAGCCGATCTTCTGGCTGATGTCTCTGTGGACGCTACGGTTGCTGACGGTGGTCCCACCGATATGCGACCTTCTGACGCGGGTGCGGATGCTGCTCAAGAAGATGCCCTTGCGCAGGATGCGGAGGCCGGCGCTGATGGAGATGCTGGCGCACCCGAGGAGACGGGCTGTGCCCCTTCGTGCGCCGGCAAGGAATGTGGCGAGGACGGTTGTGGGGGCAGCTGCGGCGAGTGCCAGGGACCGGCATCTGCGTGCAATCTGGTGGGACTGTGCGCACCAGTGGGCTGCGAGTCCTCCAAGGATTGCCCCGGAGATCTCATCTGCTATAAGGAATCTGGCTTCTGCGTGGAGTGCGTTGTCAACGCCGATTGCGGTGAAAACCAGAAGTGCACCGCCGAGTATGCTTGCGTTGATATCGTTCCCTGCATTTCAGACAAGGATTGTAAACAGGTTGACGGCGTTTGCGACAAGGAGGCCGGAGAGTGCGTTGATTGTCTCTCGGCCCTGGACTGTGCAGCCGGGTGGTTCTGCGTTGACAAGGTTTGTTTTGAACCGGCCTGTCAACCCAATGAGGCCCGTTGCAATGGGCAGGATGTCGAGATTTGCAATGAGACGTTGACGGGCTGGGACCTGGTGAAGACCTGTCCGGAGGCGCAGTTCTGCGTCGCCGGGAAGTGTCTCGACCACGTTTGCGAGCCCAACTCCACGTTCTGCGATGGCGAGATCGCCACCGTTTGCAATGGGGAAGGTAGTGGACCTGCCGAGACCGTGGATTGTGCCGCGTCGGACCTCTTCTGCTCCGGCGGGAAATGCACGGAGTGCCAGCCGCAATGCCAGGGCAAAGCGTGTGGCGATGACGGCTGCGGCGGCAATTGCGGGGTCTGCCCGGGAGGCGTTCCATGTGTGCCGGATGGTGCTGGCCTGGTTTGCGGCACCCCGTGTGACGTGGCGGCACTGCAGGGACGCAGCGACGGGTGTGAGTTCTGGGCCGTGGATTTGGATAACGTCGAGGGCGGTCAATACGAACCTGTTGCGCTGTTTGTTGCTGTGCCGCCAGGCGATGGAGATGCCAAGCTGCTGGTGGAGCGGTTTGAAGCGGGGGCCCCAATTGCTTTGACTCCTGAGCAGTTGAAGGTCGTCGCCCTGGACATCGCGGCAGGAACCGTCGCCACTTTGACGCTCCCCTCAGGGATGGATGTGGACGGGACCGGAATCGCCAGCAAGGCCGTTCGGGTAACCAGCTCAGTGCCGGTGTCGGTGCATCAGTTCAACCCCCTGAATGGAAGTAATGTCTTTACCAATGATGCCTCTTTGCTCTTGCCCCAGCATCTCAACGGCAAGGAGTATGTGGCGCTCAGTTGGCCGCAGAGGACCGGTGGTTACACGCTTCGTGGCAACGTGGCCATAGTGGCCACCGGTGCTGGCGATACCTTCGTGCAGTTGTGGGTGACGTCAATGGTGAAGCCTGGGGCTGGTATGCCGGTGATGGTTGCCGGCAACGAAGAACCCTACGAACTGGCCATGAAGCAGGGCGAAGTGTTGAGCATAGAAACCGATGGCAGTCAAGGCGCCGATCTTACCGGGAGTCGCATCCAGGCGAGCAAGGCCGTGGCCGTTTTCGGTGGGCACGAGTGCGCCAATATCCC
>CALGBT010000302.1 GCA_937884235.1 uncultured Pseudomonadota bacterium | reverse complement strand
TGCCGATGTTCTCGCAAACCCTGCTGCTCGGCCAGATCGTCCAGGGCGCGCCCGCCGACCTCTACCTCTCCGCCAGCAGCCAATGGATGGATCAAGCGCATCGCCACATTGCCTTCGCACATCTTGTCGCCGGGATAGCAGTACATGCATTGGGCGGCGAGGCACTCAAGAGGCGCCTGGCAGACCTCCAGTGTCGCATAGGTCTTGCCGTCGGAGTTGCATTTGATGACCGCGTTGTCCTTGCACGAGGTTTCGTTGGGCTTGCACTCGAGGCAGTTGCCCTTGTGGCAGATCTTGTCGCCGCAGGGGATGACCTCATAGTTGGGGTCCATGCCGTCGGCGGAGCAGATGTGGACACTGTTGCCGACACACTGGGCCTGGCTGGGAAAGCACGGCTTGTCGGAGCAGGTGCCCTCCAGGCAGAACTGGTAGTCGGAGGGGCAGTGGTCCTTCATGACGCACTCCACGCACTGCATCCAGGCGGGGTTGCAGTAGGGATGAGCGTCCCCACAGTCGTCGTTCTTCTTGCACTCCACGCAGGTGTTGGAGAACTGGTCGCAAACTGGCAGGTCGACGGGGCAGTCCTGCTCGACATTGCAGCCGACTGTGGGCTCGGCAGTAACCTCTCCGGTGTCGTCACCAATTGGCTTGCCGTCGGCCAGGAACTGAACGTCTTTGCCGTTGTCGGAGGCCTTGTTGGAGCAACCCGAGGTTGCCAGCAGCAGGCCCGTCAAGGCGACCAAAATGGTGAAGCTCCTTCGCACAGTCATTTCTCTCTCCCCCGGGCACAAGATGCGCTAACCCAGAGATTCTACCCAGTTGCACCAAAAGGGCAAGGATACCCTTGCGTACGGGCGGGCGTTTTGGATTGACGCTCCCAAGCCTTGCTGGTATCGTTTCTCTGTTATGCTGCTACTTACCGCGCTCGCGTCCATCGGGGTCGGCGGAAAGCTCTCAGGGAGGCTGTCCATGAGGACCACGAAGTTGCTTGTCATCTGGTTGTCAATCATTCTTGCCGCGTCCATCTTGACCAGTTGCAGTTCGGACCCCAAACCGGACAAAGACACTGGCGACATCGTGGATGGCGATGCCCCGAAAGTTGATGCGGATCTTGAGGTCATTGATGACCTCAGGGATGCCGTGCAGCCGCCAGAACTGAAGGATACCGCCCCCGACAAAGATACCCCCGTGGACCCACCGGATGAAATTGAAGAAAGCGAGGGAACTATCGACACAGAAATTCCCGTTGTCGACCAGTGCGGCTTGTCCTGCGAGACCAATCCGGACTGCGAGGGTGTGTTTGCTGACCTGGGGAAATGCGACAAGGTTTTCTGTCAGCCGGTTGCTGCGTGCGAAGATGACGAAGACCCGGCCAACGACAAGCAGTGCGTGAAGGTTGCGTTGACTCCGCCGGAGTGCTGCACGAAAGACTCCCAGTGCGAAGAATGGGATACCAGCGACTGCACTTGCAACGAGAAGTGTGTTGGCAACAAGTGCACCAGCGAACTTTGCGTTCCCCAACCCGATGAATGCTGCCAGGACATCCAGTTGCGCAAGTTCACCTTTGATAACCTCCAGTTGGGGGCGATGCCCAGTCCCGATCTCATGACCCAGAACACCCACACCACCAAGGTCGTGAAGTGGAGCACCCAGGATGGCCCATGTGGTTCCCGGGCGCTTTATCTGGGTGACCCGGCGTGTCGCACCTACTACAATGGTCAGACCGATGATTCCTCCGGCAAGTGCGTGCCGGTGCCCCTGATGGCCTGCACCGAGGCGACGGAGGACGAAGATTGTCCACTTCCGGCGCAGACTTGCACCAACGGGTTCTGCAAGGCGGAGCCAAAGGCGACCCAGGTGTGGGTGGAACTGTCCGTGCCCGAGATCAACCTGCCGGCCAATGCTCTCTACACGGTTACTTTCCGCCTGTGGATGGATGCGGAGGACGCCGATGACATCGGTGAACTCACCGTTGACAAACTCAAGCTCTGGGTGGATCCCGTGGAAGGGTCCCCCGAGCCACTCTGGACCAGCGCGGTCCTGGAAGAGAACAGCACCGGCGGCACCTGCGTGTTCGTTTCTGCCGACCTGAGCAAGTACGCCGGCAAGTCCATCTCCCTGCGGTTCGAATTCGATACCCTCGATGGCACCTCCAATATCTTTGAGGGGGTCTACATTGACGACCTCACGGTGCGGACCTACTGCGGCAAGGACCTCTGTTCTGCCAATTCAGAGTGTGACGACGATTACCTTTGCACCACCGAGGACAACTGCATCCAGTTCGCGAATCTTGATGCCCAGGGAGTCTGCGACAACTTCCAGCCGGACCCGTGGTGCCATGAGTGTCAAGAGGCGGGCGATTGCCAGGGAGAGGGGCCGAAGCCTGACGACCTGGCATGCTATCCGCCAACCTGCGTTGACGGGCTTTGCCAGTGGCTGCCCAATCCCGCATGCTGCCTACCGGAAGATCTGCCCCCTGCCTTCTTCGACAATGGCTTCGAGTCGGGCGATGCTGCAGCCGACGGCTACACCATCAATGAGATGCCCGGGTCTGGCGGGGTCCTCTGGCATTTGGTTGACGGGGCCGGCTACAACGAAAGTCCTGACGTCCCCGACTTCGACAACTTCGCCATTCAGTTCAGCAATGCCGCGGGGGACTCCTATGACTGCGGCATCACCAAATGCGATGGTTCCGTTGAATCACCCAAGATCGATCTGACGGTGGCTCCTGCCAATGCCTTCGTGAAGCTCACTTTCATGCTGAGTCTCTCCACCGAATGGGATGGCACGGATCCGGCGGTCTATGATTTTAGTGAGAAACCTGGCGAAGAGTGGGGCATTGACGTACTCAACGTTTACGTGGTTCCCGAAGGCGGTGAACCAGTAGCGGTATGGAAATCCCATAGCATCTTCGGGACCACCAATGGCGAGACTCTCCCTATGTGGGCTGATTTGTCAGCTTTCGTGGGCAAGAAGATAACCCTGAAATTCGAGTTTGATACCGGGAACGTGACTCCGGCCAACAACGCTTTTGCCGGGCCGATTATTGATGAGATTACCGTTGAGAGCGTTTGCGACGAAGTTTGCTCCGCCGCCATCGAATGTGGCTCCGGCGGGCCCTGCGACTTGCCGCAATGCCTGGCTGGTTCGTGCGACTACGGCACGCCCATTCCCGAGTGTTGCACCAAGGCCGATGACGCGGCCTGCGATGACGGCAATGCCTGCACCGATGACTCTTGCAACGTTGGCCAGCTGGTCTGCAAGCACGACTTCACCGGTGACCCGCAGTGCTGTTCCGCCCAGGCCTTCATCTTCAACGACAACTTTGAAGACCCGGCAAATTTCAACCCGCTGCAGGACGACTACCCGGCCAATGGCACATGGACGGTTCCAAAGGTTGGCAACCAGTGCCCTGACGGTGATTGTCAGGATTCCGAGTCACCGGAGACCTGCCCCGGGGACTGCAACCAGGCCCCGGTGTCGTGGCATGAAGTTGACTTCGACCAGTTCAGCGGCAGCCGCGCGCTCTACTTCGGAAATCCCGAAACCCAGAGCTACAACAACGCCCCCAACAAGTCCTTCGGGACCATTCGCTCCCCGGCTTTCCAGATGCCGCCATACGGTACTCCGAAGGTCTCCTTCAAGTTGAAGCTGCAGACTGAGCACTGTGACAGT
>CALGBT010000301.1 GCA_937884235.1 uncultured Pseudomonadota bacterium | reverse complement strand
CGTCTGTCCGTCGCTCAAAGGGCTGGAGCACCCCGGATTCGCCTCGGCGACCGTGGACCCAGGCTCCGGCAAACCCATGGTGATTACCTTCCCGGAGAATGGAATCCTCAAGCTGGCCCCCGCCCAGGAGACCATCGATGCCGTTGGTGATGCCGAGATGGTAGGGTTCTACCAGTTCAGCTGCCCCATCAAATAGCGCCTGCTAGTCGAACCGCTTGACCCGGGAATGGCAGTATGGGGCCTTGCCCGAGCGCGTGTAGTAGTCCTGATGGTACCCCTCTGCCTCGTAGAAGGTCCCCGCAGGCACAACTTCGGTGGCAACCTTCAGACCCTTCTCACTCAGTAGTCCCATCAGCTTCCTCGCCACCAGGCGCTGGCTCTCGCTCAGATAGAAGACCGCCGATCGATACTGGTGACCGAGGTCCGGGCCCTGCCCGTCCACCTGGGTCGGGTCGTGAATCTCAAAGAACCTCCGGGAAACTTCTTCAAAACTTGTCAGCGTCGGGTCAAAAACCACTCTCACAGCTTCCGCGTGACCAGTCTCCCCCCCGCAAACGTCCTCATACGTTGGGTCCACAACCTTGCCACCCATGTACCCGGAAACCACGTCAACCACGCCGGGAAGTTGCTCCAACTGGTACTCCACACCCCAGAAGCAACCACCGGCAAAGTAGGCCGTCTCTTGCACTGGTTCCTTCGCCAAAGTGAAATCCAACGATACCGAATTGACACAATGCCGTGTATCCTTCTTCGTCATGCCCTCGCCCCGAAACACGTGGCCCAGATGCCCCCCGCACTGCGCACAGACTATCTCGGTGCGACTGCCATCGGCATCGGCTAACTCCTGGATCGCGCCGGGCAACGCCTCGTCAAAACTCGGCCACCCGCAACCACTGTCGAACTTGCTATCTGAGGCAAAGAGCGGAGCACCACACTGCCGGCAGACATAGGTTCCGTCCTCGTGGTGCTTATAGAATTTCCCGCTGTAAGGACGCTCGGTGCCTTTCTCGATGATGACCCGCTCCTCCTCAGGAGTCAGTTGATTCTTCGCGATTGGTCTC
>CALGBT010000300.1 GCA_937884235.1 uncultured Pseudomonadota bacterium | reverse complement strand
CCATGACGAGGCGATGAAGGCCATGGATGCTATCCGAGCCGGCTGTCGCAGCGGCGAGAACCTCATGCCCCTGATAGTCGACGGCGTCAAGTACGTGACCGTTGGCGAAATCAGCGACATCTTCCGTGAAGAATTTGGCGTTTACACAGACCCGGCATTCTGTTAGCCGCTATTTCTGCTTGGGCTTCTTGCCAAGGCGGGCAGCAGTTGATGTGCGTCCTTTCAGATAGCGATACTCCGCTGACCCCATTCCTCCCAGAGGGCGCTCGGGGAGAACCGCGGCGGCATCGTCCAGTAGTTGGGACATCTCTTGACCATAGGCGTTGCAGACCTTTGCCGGTGGGTCCTTCCTGGAGACGCGGTGGACGACCTTGGAAAGCATGCGAGCGTGGCCAATGCGGGAGCCGCCTCGAGGGTCTGCCGACGTGGCAAAGCTGTCCACGCCGTCTTTGACGATGCTCTCCACACAGTTTTGCGCCAGGTCCATATAGACCTTCACTTCCTCGGCCTCCATGGCTGAATGGGAGCCGTCTTCCAGGTGCGAAACCAGCTGGCGAGTCCGGGCCGACCCCAGCACTCGGAAGACGCGGTCAGTCAGCGCCATGTTGGCACTGAAGGTCAGCACCGAGGGAACCTGGAACATCTGCATGAAGGAGTCGAAGAGCGATTTCTCGACCTCACGGTCCACCCTGGCCGCCAGTTCCCAGGCCTCTGCCGGCTGGTAGTGCTCAAATTTAAGTTCCCAGTATGCGTGTCGCCTGCCAGTCATGCCAGGGCGCTCCATGATCTTCATGGGCACGAAGAGGTTGTGGGCGATAACATCGGCGGCCAGGTGGGAGAGGTAGCCCAGAGAGAAGGCCTTCAGGTCATCAGTGCCCGCATGCCGCAGCATGTTGAAGGCCCGGTCCCAGTTGTGGGTGTGCTCACGATAGGACTTCAGGTTCTTTGCCAGAAAGCGGTCCGGGGCGATGGAACCGTAGAGATAGGTCATGGGAAACTGAAGGATGGCCGGGGCGTGCGTCGTTAGCAAGTCCCCGGTCTGCGCCAACAGGCCGCGACCGATTTGCAGGTGGGTAACCAGTCCCCAGGCAAAGGCATCCACCGGGAAAAGAGCGACCAATATCAGTGCTAACGTTGCGGACCACCATCTCATGCGTATTATCATAGGTAGGCTTTGGCAATATTACAACGGAAGTGACTATGGCTCGCCAGTGGCATACCCCAACGTTGCACAAGGTGGCAGACCAGCTAAGGGACAAGGGTCTGGCCGATGCTGCCGAGAGGCTGCTGGAGCTGGGCGTGCGGCTCAAGGAGTCGGAGGAAGGGGCCTCGTGGCTCTCGCGCAATGCTGGCAAAGTGCGAGCCGTGCTTTCCCGCCACGCTGAGAATGCCGGCACGGAACTGGGGGAGACGGCCCATCTTCTCAAGGTCGCGCACCAATTGCTAATTGAGCGCAAGCCGGTGGCCCCCGCGGACCTGGGTCTGGCCCGTTCCCAGTTGCTTGATCTGCTCAAGACGGTGCCTGCTTCAGCGGTTTTTGCCGGGACCTTCCTGATTCCCCTCCCCGGGGCGCAGCCGATTCTGGCGCCAGTGCTGATGGAGCGACTCGGTTTGCTGCCTTCGGCCTGGGCGGAGAGTCGTGTCGAGTCAGAGTTGCGGGACCTCGTCAAGCTGGCACGGATGCGCGGGTTGCCCGAGGTGGCAGAGGAATTGGGACAGATGCTCGAGAAGGTGCGCTCCCACACTGACGAAACCGCCCGCCTGAGGAAATACATCAGAGAGAACCCCGATTGGGCCATCTTCTTCGACGAGGATTTGAATTCACATATCACGGACGAAGAGCTGTCGCACCTCCGGGACCGGGTCAAGGACGCCGCCAGTCGGGCCATCGCCGACCCGGACGATCCTTGCTGGACTGTCTACTTTCGTGGCGACGGCCAGGACGACAAGATTCGTCGCAATCTCTCCTTCTCCCAGGTCCGCACCGGTTTCCCCGATGGCCGCAATGCACTTATCCGCCGAGGGGATACTGATTGGTGGGTACCCCTCTTCGCAATCATGGAGTTGCTCGGCTGAGGATTGCTGCAAGGCTCACTTCCCTTGTCCCGCAGGACCACAATTGACAAATGAAATCGGTTCGCAGATAACTTGTGGCGACCGATAGGGAGGAGGATGCCATGCATCATCTGGAGAACTTGCAGCAGACTGATTCTGTGGTCCACGACATTATCGCCCGGGAGGAGGTTAGACAGTTTGAGAAGATTCGTTTGATTCCTTCGGAGAACTATGTCTCCACGGCGGTGCTTGAGGCGACGGGGTCGATTCTCACCAACAAGTATTCCGAGGGCTACGCGGGCAAGCGCTACTATGAAGGGCAGCAGCTGGTGGACGAACTGGAGACGCTGGCCATGGTGCGTGCCTGCGAGCTCTTTGGTGCCGATCATGCCAATGTGCAACCATACAGCGGTTCCCCCGCCAATCTGGCGGTTTACTTCGCGCTGCTCAAGCCTGGGGACAAAGTCATGGGCATGGCCTTGCCGCACGGTGGCCACCTGACCCACGGCTGGGATGTCTCCATTACTGGCCAGTACTACAAGTCGGTGCAATACGGTGTCGACGAGTCGACCCACCGCCTGGACTATGACCAGATTCGAGCGATGGCTCGGCGGGAACGGCCGCAACTGATTATAGCTGGTGCAACCGCCTATCCGCGCCTCATCGATTTTGAGGCCTTCGGCTCCATCGCCCGGGAAGTGGGAGCTTACTTTCTGGCCGACGTCGCGCACATTGCAGGATTGATTGCCGGTGGGCAGCATCCCAGTCCCGTGCCTTACGCCGACGTCGTCTCCACTACCACCCACAAGACCTTGCGGGGCCCCCGGGGTGGTATGCTGATGTGCAAGGAGGCTTTGGCCGACACCATCGACCGAGCTGTCTTCCCGGGACTACAGGGAGGACCGCACAACCACACTACCGCCGCCCTTGCCGTCGCTCTCCACGAGGCTGCTCAGCCCGCTTTCCGGGACTATGCCGCCCAGGTTGTGAAGAACGGCCGGGCGCTTGCGGAAGGCCTGGTGAGCCGTGGCTTCAAGCTCATCACCGGCGGCACGGACAACCACCTGATTCTCATGGATGCTACCTCCGTGGGCACCCGCGGTCGCAAGCTGGCCAAGGTGCTGGACCGGTGTGGCATTGTTTGCAACATGAACACTATTCCCTTCGACCCGCGCAAGCCCTTTGACCCCAGCGGAATTCGAATTGGCACACCAGCGATTACCTCTCGTGGCATGATGGAGAAGGACATGGAGGTGCTGGCCGGTTGGATCGCCAGAGCCGTTGAGGTCATCGCCGATCGTGAGGCTCAGGCCAATATCGCGGCCGAAGTTGCAGAGTATTGCAAGGCATTCCCGCCCCCCGGCATCCGCATCAACTAGCAGGCCAACTTGAACCTCTCAGACTTCGAGTATCATCTCCCCGAGGAGCTCATTGCCCAGCAGGCGCTGACGGCGCGGGACGGGTCCAGGATGTTGGTCCTCAACCGGACGACGGGAGCCATTGAGCATTCCACCTTCGCTCACCTGGCTGACCATCTTACGGGGCGCGAGTTGATCATCTATAACAACAGCAAGGTCATGCCAGCGCGGATCTTCGCCCGCAAGGAGAGCGGTGGCAGGGTGGAGTTGCTGGCCCTGCGCATCATTTCCCCGCGGCGTTTCGAGGCCATGACCCGCACTTCCAAGCCCCTGCGGGTGGGGCAGTTTCTGACCCCCGACCGGGGCGTGGGAACTGTTCGCATCGTCGAACTCCCGGTCCCCGGGAGGGCAGTTGTTGAGGTTGCACCAGAGACCACTGCCATTGACCTCATCTTTGCCGCCGGGAAGATGCCCCTGCCGCCCTATATCCGCCGTCGTCCTGATAGTGACGACGGTGAGGACCTGACCCGCTACCAAACGATTTTCGCCGACCCTGTGGGCTCGGTGGCAGCGCCCACGGCTGGCCTTCATTTTACGCCGGCAAGGGTGGCGCAGTTGAAGGCTATGGGCTGTCTGTTTGCTGAGGTTACGCTGCATGTTGGACCGGGCACTTTTCAGCCTGTGCGAGTCCAGAGTATCGAAGAACACATAATGGAGACGGAACACTACGAAATCAGCGCCGCGACGGCATCGGCTATTGCCAGCGCCCAGTTGGAGGGCCGGCCGATCCTGGCAGTGGGGACGACGACGGTGCGCACCCTGGAAACTGCGGCACAAGCCAACAAGACGGTGCTGCCGGGAGCTGGTGCCAGCCAGCTTTTCATCTATCCGGGCTACCCCTTCAAGGTGGTGGACAAGATGATCACCAACTTCCATCTTCCCGGGTCCACCCTCATTATGCTGGTCTCCGCCCTTGCCGGTCGCGAGCACATTCTCAGGGCGTATGAGGAGGCCGTTGCTCGGCAGTATCGCTTCTACAGCTATGGCGATTGTATGTTGATCGGGTAGGGTTGCCCCCAGCGTAGCCTAGAGCTTGCCCAGCGCCCGCAGTACCCTCTCTGGAGTAAACGGGGCGGTCTTGATGCGGACGCCAATGGCATCATAGATGGCATTGGCAATGGCCGGTATTGGCCCGTTGATGCCGATTTCGGAAACTGATTTGGCACCATACGGTCCCGTGGGTTCCCAGGTTGGCACCAGAATGGTCTCAATCTTTGGCAGATCCGCTGCGGTCCAGATCTTGTACTGGTTGAAGTCGGTGTTGAGGAGTTTGCCCCGCCGGTCGTAAATGAACTCTTCCATCAAGGCGTAACAGATGCCGTTGACCATAGCCCCATCATTCTGGCCCTCGGCCAGTAACGGATTGATTGCAGTGCCGCAGTCGACCGCACCCACATAGTGGAGCACCTTCACTTCCCCGGTCTCGGTATCGACCTCCACCTCTGCGAACTGCGCCGAGAAGGGTGGGGGAGACTTGTGGGTTGTATGGCTGGATACCGCCTGAATCTGGGACTGGTCCGAGAGGTACAGGGCGTGGGTGGCGATCTCGCCGAAGGTCGCCTGACGTCCTTTTGCGCCGTAGGCAATTCCGTCCCGCAACTCGATTTCCTCGGCGGGGGTGGTGAGCATCATGGACGCATAGGCAATGATCTGTGTTCGGATATCGAGGGCCGTTTTGCGGACGGCCTCACCGGTCAGGTAAGTGGTGCTGGATGCGTAGGCCCCGACGTCAAATGGCGTCATGTCGGTATCGGAGGAGTAGACGGTCATCTTGTCCACAGTGGTGCCAACGGTCTCCGCCGCGATTTGACCCAGGATGGTATCGCTTCCGGTGCCAATGTCAGCGGCCCCGAGTTGGAGATTGAAGGACCCGTCCTCGTTGATCTTCATGTAGGCGGCGCCCATGTCGATTTCGGGGATGCTGGAGCCCTGCATCAGGCAGGCGCAACCGACCCCGCGCTTGATCGGGCCCGCGGCGTTGCGGCCTTTGCCCCGCTTGGCGTTCCAACCGATGGCCTCAGCCCCCTTCTCAATGCACTCCAGCAGCCCGGTGGAGCCGATGGTCTGGGACACTCCCTCGGTGCCTTCGCCGAGGGCCTGAAAGATGGGGCTCGTCTCGCCCATCCGGATGGCATTCTGCTTGCGGAATTCCAAGGGGTCCAGCGCGAGCTTCTCGGCCAGTTCGTCCATGAGGCATTCTAGCGGATAGTAGGCCTGTGTGGCGCCGTAGCCGCGGTAGGCTCCCCCCACAGGCAGGTTAGTATAGACGGTTGTGCCTCTAAAATAGATGTTCTGCCAGCGGTAGAGGGGCAGAGTCTTGGAACCGGAGTTACACACCACTGTCAGTGCGTGGGAGCCGTAGGCGCCAGTGTTCATGATGATGTCAAGCGAGTAAGCAGTAAGCGTCCCATCCCGCTTCGCCCCGGCCTTGACTCTTAGCACCTGCGGGTGCCGGGTTCTGCTGGAGGCAAACTCTTCGGCGCGGCTGTACTCCAGGAGCACCGGGAGACGAGTCTTCAGCGTCAGGGCCGAGCAGATGTCTTCCAGCAGAACCTCCTGCTTGCCACCAAAGCCACCGCCGATGCGCGGCTTGATGACTCGCACCCGCTGCACCGGAATCTGGAGCCGCTGGGCAACGATTCGGCGGACGTGGAAGGGTACCTGAGTGCTGGCCCGGATGACGAGCCGGCCGCGTGGGTCGAGATAGGTCATGCAAACATGCGGCTCCATGGCACAGTGGCTCGCCTGCTGAACTTCGTACTCCGCTTCCACCACCACATCGGCCTCAGCAAAGCCCGCTTCCACATCGCCCACCGTGGCTTCTACCTGGGCGGCCATGTTTCTGGCCGCATCGTAGGGGACGGGAATGGGCATGTGGGCTTCCGGCTCATCGTGGATGATGGGGGCCCCCGCCTTCATGGAGTCCCGCGGGTCGAAGATGGGGCGGAGTTGCTCATACTCCACTTCAATCGCCCGGGCGGCCTGAGCAGCCGCTTCCGGGGTTTCCGCGGCAACGGCCGCAACCCGGTCACCCACGTAGCGCACCTTCTTGTCCAGCATGAAGGTGTCGTACGGCGATGGCTCGGGATAGCCCTGCCCGGCGGTGGTGTGGGCCACCCTGGGCACGTCTTCCCAGGTGAGGATGGCCTTCACGCCCTTCACTTCCCAAGCTTTGCGCGTGTCAATTCTGACGATGTTGGCGTGGGCATGCGGGCTGGTCAGGAGCTTGGCGTAGAGCATCCCCTGCGGATGCTCGTCGGCAACAAATTTTTCGGCCCCGGTGGCCAGAGCCAGCCCGTCAAGCTTGGGCAGGCGACGGCCCACCACGCTCATGTCTGCTTTCTTCTCGCTCATTCTTCTACCCCTCCGCCTGTCGGGAACTACGCAACAGGGTGGCTGCGTTTGTCACTGCTTCGAGGATCTTCACGTAGCCGGTGCAGCGGCACAGATTGCCATCGAGTGCCCGTTTGATATCATCCTCGGTGGGGCTGGGGTTGACGTCAAGCAGCGCCTTGGTCGCCAACACCATGCCAGGGGTACAGAAGCCGCACTGCACCGCCCCTGCTTTGACAAACTCAATCTGGATGGCATGGGGGTCGTCGACGTTTCCCAGCCCTTCAATAGTGGTCAAAGCCCGCCCTTGCATGGCCGCACTGTAGATCACGCAGGAGAGAGCCAACTTGCCATCTACGAGCACTGAGCAGCTGCCACAAGTGCCTTCACCGCAGCCCTTCTTGACGCCCGTGAACCCAAGGTCCCGCAAGGTACCCAGGAGTCTGTCCCCCGGCTGGATGACGGTCTCTATTACTTCGCCGTTAACGCTTAGCTTGATCTTCATGTTGTCCCCCTAACCCAGCACCTCGTGCAGGCATCGTTTGACCCAAACCTTGATGAGTTGCCGCCGGTAGTCTTGGCTGTAGCGGAAATCCTGGGATGGGTCGATGGCACCGGAAGCCCGGGCTGCGGCGCGAATGATATCTTCCTTGGTCGGCGCCTTGCCGACAATTTCTTCCTCGGCCTGGGAGACGCGGATTGGCAGAGGTCTCACGGAGCCCAGGGCGACGGTGCAGTGTTGCACCTGAGAACCGGCGAAATGACAGACCACGGCAACGCTGAGTGCGGCGTAGTCGAAGCGGGTCTTTGTCACCTTCACGAAGCTGCCGTCAGCTCGGCCCACGGGCTTTGGCACACGGACTTCCGTGACCAACTCGCCGGCCCGGAGGGAGATACGCGGGTGCTGCGCGTAGAACTCGCCGATGGGAATCACCCGTTGCTGTCGGCCAGTCACTACGACGCTGGCATCCAGGGCCAGGAAGACGCTGGGCAGGTCGGACCAGGGGAAAACGGCAAAGGCGTTTCCGCCAACGGTGATCATATTGCGGAGCGGTGCGGATGCCACCTGGTCGGCGGCCCGTGCCAGAATCCCGCCATAACGGTCCTGAAAGACCCTTGACGCGGCCAGCTCAGCGACAGTGGTACAAGCCAGGATGGCCGTTGAGTCACCCCGGTCTTCGATGCCGGTTAGCCCTAGGGCGGACAGATCGACGAGAGTGTCAACCGCTGGTGGCACGCGCAAAGTCAGGCTGGTGCCCCCTCCCAACACTGCAGCCTCCCCCCTCCTGTCCTGCAGCAGCGCGACGGCTTCCTCCAAAGTCTTTGGTCTTTCGAAGTACTTGATTGTTGCCATACCCATGCTCCTCTATATGGAGTGGTCGATCATAGAGGAAAGAGCGCAGGCGCGAAAGGCCTTAATGGTCTACCTGCTGGTCCCCGGCCGGCGGCTGCGCCCCTAACGGCCCGCAACATTGTTCGCGGTTGCGTGGAAGGCAGGACTGTCCTATTCTGGCTAGCACTGAATTAGTCGTCAGGGAGAACGCAATGAGCCATAGAACGCAGTGCCTACTCATGCTGGCCGCGGCCTCATTCTTCATGTTCGTGTCGACGGCCGGGGCCGAAGAGGCGCCACCATCCGGGGAAGCGATGTATCAGCACCTCGTCAAGCTAGCTTCTGGGGACGGTCGGGAGGCCGCTCTCTTGGCGCGACTAGGCGCTGCCTCCAACACTCTTTCCTGGGAAGGGGCGGAGGCATTGACCTTTGATGGGCACTTGCGGAAGTTGGATATTTCCGAGGGAAAAGAAGGAGAGAAGCGGCCCTTCTATTTCGTGCGGGCGGTATCCGGGGAAGTCTCCATCCTGGCCATGCCGGAGGACATGTCGGTGCTGGATGGCAAGGGCGATTCGCCCTATGCTGGGTTGGGGAAAGTACTGGGCAAGAAGACCAGGTTCGTGGCGCTGGCGAGTAGCGCAACTGTCGACGGCGTGAGTTACGCCTTCGTCAAGCTGGAGGCCAAGCCGGAACAGCTTCTGTTGGATCGACTCTTCTTCATCGCCATCGTGGTGCTGCTCTTTCTGACCATGGTGGGGATGGGTATGACCCTGACCCCCAGGGATTTCACCCAAGTCTTCAAGACGCCACTGGCAATGATCGTGGGCCCGGTCTGTGTCTTTGGCGTAATGCCCTTGCTGGCCACTGCGATGGGAAGGGCCTTCGGGTTCTACGAGACTTTCCCGTTCATCTATCTGGGCATGATTCTCATTGCTGTGACTCCGGGAGGCGTGACTTCCAACCTGATGACCTATTTTGGCAAGGGGGACGTTGCCCTCTCCGTCTCACTTACCGCGGTATGCACGGTCGCTGCCCTCTTTTTTACTCCCGTCCTGCTCCAGGTCTTCGGGCCGAACATTCCGGAGTTCTCGATTCCGGTGATGGAGGTATTCAAGACCATGCTGGTGCTCGTGGTGGTGCCTCTCTTTGTTGGCATGCTGGTGCGCTGGAGAGCGGAGGGATTTGCGCGGCGGGCGGAGAAGATATTTGCTCTGATCGGCTTGTTTGCGCTGCTCTTCTTGATCATCGTTGGGATTTGGTCGAATCTTGACAAGTTCGCAGATACTGAGCGTTATGGGGTCAAGTTCTATGCCATGATCTTCCTGCTGACTCTGTCGGGCATGTTGGTTTCGGCGGTTGCGTCGAAGGTCTTGCGGGTCCGGAATTACCAGGTTCGGGCGATTTCTCTCGAGACCGGTTTGCGCAACGCCTCCCTGGCAATGACCATTGCGTTGCTGCTCCAGGATCAGATGGGCGACTTCTATTCGTCCATGTTCTTCACGTCGGGGATCTTCGGACTCTGGATGTATGCTGCCGGGGCCGTATCAATCTTCCTCTATCCCCGGCTTTTTCCGCTGACTGCGGATGAGTTGGCGGCACATCAGGTAGCCCGAAAGGCGTGAGAGCGCAGGCCTTGGAGGATGCACCATGTTGCGAACTGCAGCACTGACTGTTGCTTTCTTGATCTCGTCGTCTTTCTACCCTTCTCCAGTGGCTGCCGCTGATAAGGGGGGGGAGATTGTTCCTCATGACTGGTTGGCCCGCCCCGGGGTGAAGCTACTTGCAGTTGAGTTCTATGCCGACTGGTGCATGCCCTGCAAAAAGGCGGTTCCGCGGTGGCAGTCCCTGCGTGAGAAGTATGGTCCCCGGGGACTCAGGTTGGTGGTGGTGACTGTGGATTCGGCAGAGTGCACGCCGCGGGGGCTGACGCCCGATAGAGCCATTTGCGACAACGATGCCGAAGTCTCCCGGCAATGGGCAGCCACGGAGTTGCCGCAGGCCTTCTTGTGGGCCTGGCCGGGGCAGGTACTGGTGGAGCACGGCACTGTGGAGGCCGTGGAGAAGGCAGTTGAGAGTTACTTCGAGAAAGCTCCGCGGATAGTGGTGGAGATGCCCGTTGACGGGGTTGGAGCCCCGCTGCCAGTGGCGGTAGGCCGAGAGCTCAGGAGCTTGGTCAGGGGCGAGTTGGCGCTGAGTGCCAAGTTTGACATCATTGCCGATGACGAAGAGCGCAAGTTGATCCGCAAGTGGCGCAAGGAGTCCGCGGCGGCCAACTATGACGAGGGAACGCGTTGCCGCATCGGGGCGGAGGTGGCTCCCAATTCGGTGCTGAAGATCTCCCTTAGCGAGGCGAGCCAGGGGAAGAACCTGCGTCTCGATCTCCTGTCGCTGGAGTCATCCTGCATTACTGCCTGGGTACAGGTGCCTGTAACCTCCACGGATCTTCCTCGGGGGGCAGCCGATGCCGTTGCCGCGTTGGTGACCAGGATTGCTGGGCGCACCCAGGCCAGCGCATCGCATCTGGCGCGAGATACTGTTGTGGAGCAGGACTTCTCCGTAGCGCCCCCGGACTGGGTTCCCGAGACCGGCGGAATCGTGATCGTCGAGTTCGGCTCCCAGCCGCCGGGAGCCACGGTGCTGGTGGATGGGCAGGTGGTCTGCCAGGACTCCGGCGCTGGTTGTCGCAGGAATATCAGCGCAGGGACGCACCGGGTGGCCATGCATCTGGAAGGATTTGAGGCGGCGGCGCGGGACGTGGCTTTGGCGCGCAATGGCATTCTGACCTGGAAGCTGTCGTCGAACACCGGGATGATGGCTGTCACCAGCGTGCCCGACGGGGTTCCAATAACCATAGACGGAGCCCCGGTTGGCAAGACGCCTATTGCCGAGCGGGCAATGCCACCGGGCGTCTACCTCGTGGAGACAGCGGGGGAGTGCTTCTTGCCGGCGCGGCAGCGGGTGGAGTTGCTGCGCGGGAAGACGCGTACGGTGACCCTCCGTCCGGCGCCCATTGCCGCCAGCGTGAAGGTGGTTGCCGAAGATAGAACGGGCAATGCGGTAGCCGCAAGGGTGTTGGTGGATGGTGTGACGGTGGGCCAGACTCCAGGGACCTTCACGGTTTCAGCGTGTGCCGGGCAGATTGTTGTGCTGGATGATTCAGGTGAGCGATGGGCAAGTGAGCTATCGCTCTCCCCCAACGAGAGCGTCGAGTTTGCCGTGCGCCTGGGGGCCGAGGATAGTGAGGGTACCCGAGTCCGGGCTGGCCTGATACGCGTTGAGCCCGGCTGTTTGCACGATAGCGAGGGGCAGGAGGTTTGCACCACAGCTCCCTATCTTCTCGGGGCCACTGAAGTGACGCAGGGGGAGTGGGGTGCGGCCATGGGAAATGCACCATCCTCTTTTCGGGCCTGTGGTGAGGATTGCCCCGTGGAGAGAGTCTCATGGTGGGATGCGTTGGCTTACTGCAACGCCCGGTCGAAGCTTGATGGATTGCCGCTCTGCTATGTCCTGGAAGGTTGCCGCGGCGAGCCTGGCGATGGCTTTCGCTGCGTGAGCGGCAGGGCCGTTGGGAAGGAGTGCGTCGGCTATCGTCTCCCCACCGAACTCGAATGGGAGGTGGCGGCCCGGGCTGGGTGCGGAGGGAGTATCTGTGGTACCCTCGATGCCCTGGCCAGGTGGAAGGGAAATGCCGACAGTAGCCCTGGACCAGTGGCCAGCCACAGGCCTAACGGCTGGGGTCTTTTTGATACTCTGGGCAATGTCTGGGAGTGGGTTTGGGACGCCCGCACGGGTGGTGCCGCACCTGCCACTAAAGTGAGTGACGAGGCCACCAGGACTTCCCTGCGCACGCTGCGCGGCTGCAGTTTCTCGACTCGGGTTGGGCAGTGCGATCTGGACGCTCGGCGCCATGAGGCGCCCGGCTACTCAGAGTATGATGTCGGGTTTCGCATCGCCCGAACTGTTTCGGAGGTGCGCTGACACGGATGTCAGCGTACGTCCTCTGGTGACGCTTCCTGAAAGGGCTTGACGAAACGGTTCTCGGCAACCTATTTTGTTGGGGCAAGATGCCATTAGATACAATAACTTCACCCACTGTGCGGGTGAGTTATTCCGGGTCGCCTCGGTTTTTGGCGGTCTCTGGGGAGGAGGAGATGTTGAGAATTGATCGATTGTTGCCAACCTTTGTTGCTCTGGCAATGGCGTGGGGGGGCCTGGGCTGCATAGCTACCGGTCCACAGGTAACTATTCCCGCGCCTCCAGAGCAGACGGCGATGAAGGCCGAGATTCCGCAGGCCTATCAGAACGAAGTTTTGCGTGACGAAGTCCTGGCGAATCTTGCCCGGGCTGCCACCCATCTGGCTGATGTGCGCGTTGCTTGTGTTCCCGATGGGATCTGGGAGTACGATGACAAGTATGCTGCCATCCAGAAGGGATTCATGGGTAGCAAGGACGTGGAACCGGAGATCCGGAGTTGCTTCGCCCACGCACAGGCCCTGGCCGCACGGTTGGAAGACAGCTATGCCCGGTTTCAGGATTTCCGCCGCAAGGTTTCTCGGGTGCCACATGACGGTTACCTGCAGCGGTTGACGATCATGCAGGGATTGGTCGCGATGTACTATGGGCGGGCTCTCCAGGACTTCCTGGCGGCCTTGGAGCAAGCCAAGTGTAGCATCGCCCCCCTGGAGGATTTTCGGAAGGGTGCGAGGAACCTTATGGCCAATCTCGTGGACGGACAGATTCCGTCCATCATGAAGCGGCTCAAGCAGACCTTGCCGAGTCAGGATATGGCCCTGCTGGAGTTGGAGGTGGCGGTTCTCTCGGGGCAGGATGTTTCCAGCCTGTGCACCCGCTTGCTGGCTGACCTGAGTGGCAAGGAAGAGCCGGCCGAGACTGCCGCACTTTCGTGGTGCGGTTACGCCGCTTTCGCCCGCGGTGATGGCGATGCTGCGGTGCGACTCTGGCGCCAGGCTGGCCAATCGGTTTTTGACCCCGATGCTGCCAGCTATGCCCTGGCCATGTTGCGCGTCCTTGAGGACGATGCCAAAGCCCGGCCAGTGATGCTTGAACTTGACAAAGAGTAGAAAGGCCACGAACCAAACGGAGTCCTGGATGAAGAATCTCGTCTATATTTTTGCTGCTGTTATTTTCACCACCGGCGGTTTGCTGGCCCTTGGCTGCGTTGAGTCGGGGATTCCGGGCACGGCGCGGATGATCCAGTTGCCGCCGACATCCCAGGGACTGCTGGAGGTCACGGAGCGAATCACCCCCAGGTCGCAGAAATTCAAGGTGGCGGTGCTGACCTTTGTCGACCAGACCGGGAAGGGGAATCTCGTGGTGGACCCCATCGCCGACATGTTGACCACTGAACTCTTTGCCGGTGGGCGTTTTGAGCTCTACGACCGAGGCGACCTGGTGCAGGAAGTTGTTGACAGCTCTTCTGCCACCCAGGTGGTTACCGACGGAAATGACAATGACACGGTGAAGAAGACAGTTACCACCTCCACCAGTACAGCAAGACAGAACAAGACCGCTGGCCAGAAGGCCAAGGTGCAGACCATGGTGGATGGGATTCTGTTGGGCTACATTACCTCCTTCGAGATCAATGAGCCGCCCGCAGCTCCAGAGGAAAAAGATAGAGGCAAGAAGGGCAAGAAGGACAAGGGCGAGGCCCCCGCTACTGTCTCTGGACCAGTCACCGGTTCCCTGCACTGCGACTTCCGAATTGTCAATAGCTGGCTGACCCAGCAGAAGGTAGGCCAAGGGCTGTCGGAACTGGTTGTTTACAGTGGCTCTGCCAAGATCGGATTCACCACGGATTCCGAGCGTACAAGCGTTCTCTTGAGCCGCGAGGACATTCAGGCAATCGCGGCCCAGATCAAAGACAAATTTACCGACTTCTCGAAGTCCACCATTGGCATCACAGCCATTGATGGGAGGGTGATCACCCTGGACGTGGGCAAGCAGGACCTGGTGAAGCAGGGGTTCACCGGCTATATCGTGGAGAAAGACGAGCATACCCACGTTCTCAAGTATCTCGCAGAGTTCACTATCATCAACGTCTTTGACACGGCCTGCACTGCTTATGTCGTCTCCGCTGACAAGTTTCTGCCGAACCTGCGAATCGGCTCCCAGGCAGTAATCAAGTAGCAGCCTCTCCTGCATGAGTTTTCAACAGAACGACCATCGCACCTTTCCGCTTCCAATTGAGCGTAACTCAATATATAGTCACGTCGCTGCATGCGGAGGCAGGAATGGAAGAAGCGCGACTCAACGAAATCCGGCAATTTCTCGGGAAGACCGCCACAGCAACCCACTGGGAGCGCATTGGTGTGGACCGGCGTCGAGGCATTTGCGTGCCGCTCTTCTCGTTGCGCAGCCGGCGTGATTGCGGTATTGGCGATGTGGCAGACTTGCGTGCGCTGATAGATTGGTGCCAACGTCTGGGGCTCTCGGTATTGCAGATTCTTCCGATCAACGACATGGGGCTTGACGGAGTTCCCTATTCGGCCCTCTCAGCTTTCGCCCTCGACCCCGTCTTCATCGCCATTGACGAGGTTGAACAGGTGGCCGAAGATGCTTCTCTTCTGGCCCGAGTGCGAGAGGCCGGGGAGCGTCTGGCGCCCGCTCAAAGAGTTGACTACATGGAAGTTCGCCGCACCAAGATGGCGCTTCTGGAGGAGGCCTTCGTCAGGGCGGACGGGGCGGCATTGCAGCAGACTCTCTTCTGCTTCCGCGCCGACAATCTGTGGCTCGACGACTATCTGCCCTACCGGGTTCTGAAGGAAGTTCACGAGTATCGTTCCTGGGAGGACTGGGGCCATCTCTATGATACTGCGGAGAAGCTTCGGGCATTCGAAGAGGAGAATGCCACGCGGTTCCGGTTCTACTGCTATCTGCAATGGGTGGCCCATCAGCAGTTCTCTGCGGTGCACCAGTACGCGTCGCAAAAGGGCGTGTTGCTCAAGGGGGACATCCCCATCTTGGTGGCCCGGGATTCTGCAGACGTCTGGCGGCACCCGGAGTATTTCCGTATGGAGACGGCGGCCGGGGCTCCCCCCGACATGTACAGCGAAGATGGGCAGTACTGGGGCTTTCCCACCTACGACTGGGAGGCGCTGGCTCGCACGGACTATGGCTGGTGGCGTCAGCGCTTGCAGTACGCCCAGCGCTTTTTCGACCTCTACCGCGTTGACCACGTGGTGGGGTTCTTCCGTATCTGGACCATTCAATTGGGGGCTGAGAGCGGTCGAGAGGGTTGGTATGTCCCGGGGGATGAGTCAACCTGGGGTGACCACGGCTACCGGCTCTTGAAGATGATGCTGGATGCAACGCACATGCTGCCGCTGGCCGAAGACCTGGGGACTATTCCGCCGGTTTGCCGCCAGACGCTCACCTCCATGGGCATCTGCGGTCTCAAAGTGCAACGCTGGGAGAAACGCTGGGAAGGGGATGGCAGCATCATCCCCCCGGCCGAGTATCCCCCGCTGTCGGTTGCCACCGTCTCTACCCACGACTCCGAGACGCTGGCTGGATGGTGGCAGGACAACTACGAAGACCGACAGCAACTCTGGCAGTTCCTGGGTGGTGACGGTGAGGCCCCGACCCACCTTGAGGGTCCTCTGCTTCGTCGCATAATCCAGTGGGTGGCGGCAAGTGGGTCGCTCTTCGCCATCTTCATGATCCAGGATCTCCTCGGTCTGTTTGGCATCCTCGAGGGTGACCCGTCGCACCATCGAATCAACGTCCCCGGGACGGTTGCTCACACCAACTGGTCATGGCGGTGCCCGGTCACAATGGAGGACCTGCTGGCCGACGACGGATTGACTCAGGAACTGCTTGACAGCCGCATGGGTTCTACATAGGCTAGCCGTAGTTCAAGTTTGAGTTACTGATTCTGTGGTGATTGGAGGTGCGGCAATGAGACAGCTCTCGGTGTTCCTTTTATTGGCGGCGATGCTGATGACTGCCGCCGGTGCGTTGGCCTTTGAACCCATCGTCTTTGAAGACCCTGCCGGTGACGACAAGGGGCCCGGGACCTACAAGTATCCCACCGCCGCGGCATACAAGAGCGGT